>JAIRRR010000220.1 GCA_031255875.1 Treponema sp. | reverse complement strand
AATTTGATTATTTCAGATTAAGTGTGAAATATAAAGATAACCTAAACAGAGAATTTATTATTGAAAAAACTTTTGAAGAGAATAATATACTTAAGGGCGAGTTTTTTAATGACGGTTCCGTTAATATAGGGCCGTCTTAAATATGGGCAATATTTTATTCGAAAGCATGGTTTAATACCCGCAGCTTGCCGCACGGAGACTCATTTGAAAGCCCGGGTGCAATACCCCGCCGCGTCTGCCCGCGCCGTCCGTGGCCTTATCGCCCGGCCTTCGGCCCTGGCTGTTCTTCTAATAATATCAAGCGCTTCAAGGATTTAAAAGCAAGTGCGGGCGACAGGCCGGCTCGCGGTACCTTGTATCGGGGCGGTTTTTATCGGATAATATCAGGGTCTGCTATAGTTTGGCGTCTGCGGCGGGGCGCTGCGGTTTTACGGGGGGTGGTGTGAAAAAAACCATGATGGCCTGCAATCTCCACGGTATCGGGGATCTGCGTTACGAGGAAGTCCCGGTCCCGGCTTTGGAAAGGGACGAGGTGCTGTTGCAAATCAAAGCGGCGGGGATCTGCGGTTCCGATATTCCCCGGGTTTTTGAAAAGGGCACGTATCATTTCCCCACGATTCCGGGCCATGAATTTGCGGGGCTGATTGTGGACGCCAATGCCGGGGACCGGGGCCTGATCGGGAAGAAGGCTGCGGTTTTCCCCCTTATCCCCTGCGGGAAATGCGCGGCCTGCCAGATCGGGGAGTACCCGCAGTGCGGGGACTACGATTACTACGGCTCCCGCAGGGACGGCGCTTTCGCGGAATATATCGCGGTCAAGAAATGGAACCTGGTTTTTGTCCCGGACAGCGTCCCCTTTGAAGCCGCCGCCATGTGCGAGCCTTGCGCGGTCGCGATTCACGCGCTTTCCCGGGCGGGGATCGACCTGGGGGACACGGTGGCGGTTTTCGGCGCGGGGACTATCGGCCTGCTTGCGGCCCAGGCCGCCCGGGGCTGGGGCGCGGGGCAGGTGATCCTGGCCGATGTTGACCAGGCCAAGCTGGACTTTGCCCGGAGCCTGGGCTTTGCCGGGACGGTAAACCCCGCGCAAGAGGATGTTTCGGAATACATTCTGAAACTGAGCGGGGGCCGGGGCGCGGATGTGGCCCTGGAGGCGGCGGGGGTTTCCGCGACCCTGGAGGGCTGCCTTAGGGCGGCGGGGGCCTTCGGCAGGGTGGTGCTCATGGGGAACCCGGCGAAAAACATGGACATTCCGCAAAAGGCGTATTGGGAGATACTGCGGAAGCAGCTTGTCCTGAGGGGGACCTGGAATTCCGGCTACAACGACGCGCACAACGACTGGCGTCTGGCCGTTCAGTGCATGGAAAGGGGCGTCTTCCAACTGGAAAAAATGATTACCCACCGCTTCGGCCTGGCGGACTGCGGCAGGGCTTTCGAGCTTGCCCGGCGGCGCGGCGAATTCTGGGTAAAGATAATGTTTGTAAACGGCTGATCGAAAGGCCGCTGGATGGGGGGTAGGCCGGGACCTTGGCCCGGCCGCAGGGGGGCCGGACAGGGGCTGTATCTGTCTGCCGCCGCCCGTCCGGTAACAGGCCCCCCATAAATGAGGCGGATAACTGAACGCTATGCGAGAGGAGAGAGCATGAAAGCTGCGGTATACCTTGGTAAAGACAAAATGGAGGTGCGGGAGGTCCCCACGCCGAAGCCGGACGCGGACAGCGTTCTGGTCAAGGTCCATTCTTGCGCGGTATGCGGGTCCGATATACGGATATTCCACCACGGGAATTCGCGGGTAAAGCCCCCGCAGATTCTGGGGCACGAGTCGTCGGGCGAGGTGGCGGAGGTCGGGGCCAATGTTACGCGGTTTAAGAAAGGCGACCGCGTGGCCCTTGGTTCCGACGTGCCCTGCGGAGAGTGCAGCTTTTGCGAGGCCGGTATCGGCAACAACTGCCAGATTAACTACGCTATGGGCTACCAGTTTGCCGGGAGTTTCGCGGAGTACGTGCTGCTCAACAAGACGGTGGTTAATTTCGGCCCGGTGCACCATATCCCCGAGGGGCTGGGCTACGACGAGGCGGCCCTGGCGGAGCCGCTGGCCTGCGTGCTCAACGCGGTGGAGCTGACCGGCATACGCATGGGGGACGTGGTGGTCATTATAGGCGCGGGCCCTATCGGCTGCATGATTATCCCGGTGGCGTATATGTCGGGCGCGTCCCGGGTGATTGTCGTGCAGCGCTCCCGGCCGCGCCTGGAAAACGCCCGCAGATTCCGCGCCGACAGCTATATCTGTTCATCGGAAGAGGACGCGGTAGGGCGCGTGCTGGAGGAGACGGGGGGCCTGGGGGCCGACGTTATCTTTACGGCGAACCCGGATCCCAGGTCGCACGCGGACGCCCTGAAAATGGCGAAGAACCGCGCCCGGATAAATCTTTTCGGCGGGCTTCCCGCGGGCAGCGCCGTGACGCTGGACACCAACATTATCCACTACAAGGAGCTGCTCGTGCTGGGCGCGCACGGCTCCGTCCCCCGGCACCACCGGCAGGCCCTGGACCTTATCGCCGCGGGGAGGCCGGACATTACGCCCTATATCTCGCACCGCTTCCCCCTGGACCGAGTCGCCGAGGCATTTGCCGCCGCCGAGGGCCACCAGGGGATGCGCGTGGTGGTAAAGCCCTGGGAGGACCGGGGGGAGGGCTGAGGGGCCGGCCGGCGCCCGGCTTTCTTGTAGCGGGAAAAATGCGCCGCCGCCGGTGTCGACGCGCCGGAGTCTTGAATTTTACCGGATTATCTGCTTAAATAGCGCTACTATGGGTAAAAACACAGCCGCGATCCCTGAAATCGGCAGGGAGAATTTGACCATCGAGGCGGTCTACGCCGCATCGGAACAGCCGGGCGGGGCGAAGCTCTGGGCCTCGAAGGAATTTGAGGCGCGTATCGAGGCGGGGGCCGCCTTTCTGGACAAGACTCTGGCGGAAACCGGGGGCATTTACGGGGTTACTACCGGCTACGGCGATTCCTGTACCGAGACGGTCCCGCCGGATCGCTACTACGATCTTCCGGTCAGCCTGACCCGCTTCCACGGCTGCGGCCTGGGGGATTTTTTTGACGAAAAAACTACCCGCGCCGTGATGATCGTCCGCCTCAACACCCTGGCCCGGGGCTATTCCGGGGTCAGCATCGATCTGCTGAAACAGATCAGCTTTTTTATCGAAAACGACATACTCCCCCGGATCCCCCAGGAAGGTTCCGTGGGCGCGTCCGGCGACCTTACGCCCCTGTCCT
>JAIRRR010000212.1 GCA_031255875.1 Treponema sp. | reverse complement strand
GTGGGCCCGTCCGAACTCCCTATGATACCGATTGCGACCGCGTCTTTGATGTTAAAGGCCGAAAGCCCGGGGATAAAAGGCGCGAGGTATTTGCCTATCACAAGCGAGCCGAACAGGGCGATAAAAATGCCGAGCTGGCCGCCCAGCCCGATCAGCGCGGTTTTCGGGTTGCCTATAAGCGGGCCGAAATCGGTCATGGCGCCGAGGCACAGGAAGATCATCGGCGGGTAAATCTGGAATTTTATCCCCTGGTAGAGGTAATACAGCAAACCATCCTGGGCGTGCGCGGAAAGGCCGGCCAGGGGAATATTGGCGATTAACATTCCGAAAGAGATGGGCAAAAGGAGCAAGGGTTCATACTTCTTTTTTATGGCAAGATACATCAAGAGGAGGGAAAGCGCCACCATACTAACTTGCCTGATTCCGAACCCGTCCAGCGCCGTTATGGAAAATAATATATTCATACCAACACCGCCCTACTGTTTTTGGAACAGCCTTTTATGTTAAAATTTCGTGTAGCCCTCGCTGCTGATAATCGCGTCAATTTTCTTCCCTTCCCGGCACATTTTGCATTCGGAGGGTTTGTAAAAATGGTAATCCGGAATGTCCGCGCAGTCAAACAGCGAGTGAATCTCCCTGCCGTCATATTCGGGGAACACGCTGAAAACGGCAGAGATGCCGGCCAGTTTGCAGCCGTAGTAGGCCAGGCATTCCTGCATCCGGCTGACCGTATCCCCGGTTGACAGCGAGGCCACCATGAGCACAACGTTTTTGTTTTTAATCCTGTCCTGCACATTCCGGTGAAAAATAAAATGGCCGTCGGAACTGGGCATGGGCGTCAGGAGGAGGATCTCCCTGCCTTCGTTCATCACGCTCATGCCCGCCTGCAAAAGCTCGTCGGCCAGGAACGCGGCGAGAATTTCGGTCTTGTCCATATAGACAATCGCGTCTACAAGGGTACTTGCGCGGTAAGGCACCGCAAGCTGGCGCGCCGCGTCCCGCGCGGCCGACGCGCCGGATATCAGGTCGAATATATCGATATAATGGCTCCTGTGCGCGCTGCTCGTGGCAAAATGACCGGCGACAACCCGGACGGTTATCCTGGGGTTTTTTTGCGATGAAATAATGAAAAAATCGTTGTCCATGATTTCCCATCCTCTGCAAAGCGGCATAAGCCCCGTGAATTGCGGCCGTTCCAAAAGGCGTGTAAGCGTAACAGATGCGGATAAAACAGTCAAGGCCGCCCGGGCGCAGGGAGGCGGAAATATGCCAGGTATTCCTTATACCGGTCCTGCGATGAAAGGCAGGTATCAAGCAGGTATCCCGGCGTGTCTTTGAATTCCCTCAAGCCGCGGTAATAATAGTTCTTGTGTTTTTCGTCTATGATAAACGGGATTATGTCGTGATTCAAACATTCCTTGAATATAATCAGCCTGCCGACACGGCCATTGCCGTCCTGAAACGGATGGACGCTTTCAAAATCATGATGGAAACGGATTATATCTTCCAGGGAAACGGTATCTTTTTGCGAGTATTCAAGCAACAGTTGCCGGACGGCCCCCTCTACTTTATCCGGCGGCGTCGTCCCGCGGTCTCCGATAATATTCGGCATCGCCTTGTAATCGCCTACCCTAAACCAATCTTTTTCAGAATCGCTTGTCGATGACTTGAGTCGCCGGTGAATTTCCTTGACAATAGCTTCCGACAGCCGTTCTTCGGCAACATCAAGGATATAATCGAAACAGGCAAAGTGATTTCTGGCCTCAATAATGTCATCGACATTGGCGGCCTCGCCGTCTTCGGTATTAATGGTATTCGTTTCATAAATATAACGGGTCTGTTCTTCCGTGAGCCGGCTGCCTTCAATCCGGTTTGAGTTATAGCAAAGCTTTATCTGGGTAAGATGGTAAATGCCGCCTTTGAGCCTCATCCGGCGTTCCTCCCGCAGCCTGTCCAGTAAATTCATTGGATACAATCTCCGTCCCCTGCCGGCGGCTCTGAAAACCGGCCTCTGTCAAAGTATATCTTTTCCGGGGTATGCCGGCAAGGCTGCATGGACAGGCTCCGCCGTATTGCCGGGAAACAGGGAATGGGCCGGGCGGGCGGCGGGCGCTTTTCCGGCAAACAAACTCCCAGCCGGTTGACATTGGTTCAAATTCTTGCAAATGTTTCATTATTAAAGCACGATTCAGGCACGCGGAGGGCGGGATTGAAAGGGAGCGATGTGGATATCGAAGGGGTTTACAAATCCTTCGGCGACTTTAAGGTGTTGAACAACATCAATCTGAAGATCAAAAAGGGCGAATTTTTTTCCCTGCTTGGGCCGTCGGGCTGCGGCAAAACGACCCTGCTGAGGATTATCGCGGGCTTTGAATTTCCCGATACCGGCTCGGTCAGCCTGGACTGCCAGGACGTGCTGCCCCTGCCGGCGAACCAGCGGCAGGTTAACACGATCTTCCAGAACTACGCCCTGTTCCCCCATCTTACGGTTTTCGAAAACGTCGCCTTCTCCCTGAGGCTTAAGCATTCCCCCAGGGCGGAACTTGCCTCCAGGGTGAACGATTATCTGCGCCTGGTGCAGCTCGAAGGCCACGCCCAGAAAAAGCCCGGCCAGCTTTCCGGCGGGCAGAAGCAGCGGGTGGCTATCGCGCGGGCGCTGATCAACGAGCCCCGGGTGCTGCTCCTGGACGAGCCGCTTTCGGCGCTGGACGCGAAGCTCCGCCAGCACATGCTTATAGAGCTGGACGAGATACACGACAAAATTGGCATTACCTTTATCTACGTTACCCACGACCAGCAGGAGGCCCTCTCGGTTTCGGACCGGATTGCGGTTATGAACCAGGGCGACGTGCTCCAGGTGGGGACGCCCCACGAAATTTACGAAAGCCCGGCTACGGACTTTGTGGCGCGGTTTATCGGGGAGACCAACCTGTTTGACGGGACCGTGGCCTCGGTTACCGCCCTGCCGCCGGAATCGCCGTCGGAAAGCGCCGTATACCTCGCGGAGCTTGACATTCCCGAACTGGACCGGATCAAGATAACCACGGTGGACAGGGTAAAGCCGGGCGACAAGGTGAGTTTTACCATAAGGCCCGAAAAGCTGAAGATCTCCGGGGACAGGCCGGCGACAAAGCGGGGAGACATCAACCTTTTCCGGGGCGTTGTGGACGAGCCCATATACTCGGGATTCCAGACCAAGTTTTACGTCAAGGTCCGGGACGGGGTGGTGTTCAAGGTGATGAAGCAGCACGCCAATTATTCCGACGAGGGCCCGGATATCGTCTGGAAAGACGAGGTCTATATTTCGTGGAGCGCCGACGACGGCTACATCGTGGGGACCGGAAAGGCCGGCGGCGGCATTTAATTCCTGAAAGTTTTCCGGCCGGGCCGGGATCCGTGCGTGCTGCGCAAAACGGGGGCCGTAGCGTCCCCGCTGATATAAAAGGAGGAATAAGGACATGAAGAAAGATCCTGTTTCCGGCGCCGCTTCGGCGGCGCTAATCGCCCTGGTTCTGCTTGCCGCGCTGGGCGGCTGCGCGGGGAAAAACGCGGGGGACGCCCAGGCTTCGGGCGAGGCGTCCGGGCAGAATACCGGGAGCGCCCGGGCTTCGGGCGGCCGGCTGTACATCTACAACTGGACCTACTACACCCCGGATTCGGTCATCGAAAAATTCGAGGCGGAATACGGCGCGGACGTTATCTACGACGAGTTTGCCTCCAACGAGGAAATGTACGCCAAACTCCAGGCGGGCGGCTCGGGTTACGACGTTATCTTCCCGTCGGGCGATTATGTTTCCATCATGATTAACCAGGGGATGCTGGAGCGGATCGACAAGTCGAAACTTTCCAACCTGGGGAACATAGACCCCCAGGTACTGGAAAAGACCGCCTACGATCCGCTTATGGATTACAGCGTTCCGTACTACTGGGGCGCGGCGGGAATCGCCGTCAATACATCCAAGGTGCCTGTTTTCGACAGGAGCTGGTCCATCTTTAGCCGCGCCGATCTGAGAAACCGCATGACCATGCTTGACGACATGCGGGAAGTGCTGGGGGACGCCCTGGCCCACCTGGGCTATTCGGTAAACACCGAGGATCCGGCCCAGATCGCCGCCGCGCGGGATCTGGTCAACAAGGCCTGGAAGCCCAACCTGACCAAGTTCGACGCCGAGGCCTTCGGCAAGGGTTATGCCAACGGCGACTTCTGGGTGGTGCAGGGTTACGCGGAAGTTGTCTTCGATGAGATATCCGAAAACCCGGAACTGCTGGACAGCACGGTGTTCTTTATCCCGCCCGAAGGCGGCCCGGCCTACATCGACAGCATGTGCATCCCGAAAGGCTCCCCGAACCCCGGCCTGGCCCACCAGTTTATCGACTTTATCCACCGGCCGGAAATCTACGCCGAATTTACCGATATTTTCGGCTTCCCCGCGACCGTCAACATTCCCGCCCGCGCGTTAAAGGCGGACCCGCCGCATTACACGCTGGAGGACATTGCCGGTATGGAGCTGAAAAACGACGTGGGAGAGGCGCTGGAACTGTACAACAACGCCTGGTTCGATTCGATCCGGGTGGGGGATTAGCGGCTGTTCCTCTCCGCGCCGGTCAGCGCTTGCCCAGCGAAAGAGCCGCGCCTATTCTAACGTTGAATTCCCTTTCGTCCATCTCCCCCTTAAGGTAGCCGCTGACAACAGCCTGCACTGCCCGGGGGAATGATCTCCAGTAGCGGTCCGGCCATGCGCCCATCTCGGAACGGAGTTCCCGTTCTTCCGCCGGGTCCATGGCCCCCTGCGAATAGGCGACAAACTGGCCGACCATGGCAAGCAAAAGCCCTGCGGGCACGGCGCTCCCGGCGGAAGGCCGCCGCCCGCCCGCGCCGGGCACCCAGGCCCTGACAAGCTCCTCCACCTGCCCATCGTCCAGTTCCGGCGCTTCCTGCCTGACAATACGCGCCGCCATGTTCCGGACCGTCCCGGCAAGCCCGTCAATAGTGGCGTTTACGTTAATTTGGGAGGCAAGCTCCTTCGCCATTCTTTTCGGGTCCGGCAGCCTCCCCATGCCGCCGAACATGGCGAGGTCCCGCTTCCGCCGCAGCACCGCCGCCGACACCGCCTCGATGGCGCCCTCGTCGCAGCGGTTCAGAATATAGTCCAGCGCCTTTACCAGTTCCGGGTCCGCCATACATCCAGTTTACCCCCTGCGGTCGCCCCTGGCAAGGACGCGCAGCCCCAGATGTTGCCACCCCGGAGGCCTGTCCCGCATGCCGGACGCGGGGGCCTTTTAACGCATTTCCCGGAAAACGCTTATGGAAAGCGGGATCGACACGATAAAAGTGCAGATATCCGCGACAGGCGGGATGACGAGAATCCCGGCAAGGCCCAGAAACGGCGTAAGCAGGAACAGCAGGGGCAGCAAAAAAAGCCCCTGGCGGGCCACCGCCAGAAAACTCGCCTTAAAAGCCTTGCCTATAGTCTGCATCAGCATATTGTTGATGGTTATCCAGCCCAGCAGGGGGGCCGTCAGGCACTGGTACCGGAACGCCCTTGCCCCGATTTCTATCAGGACCGGATCGTCCGGCCTGAAAAGCGCGATTATCTGCGGCGCGAAGATAAAGCCCAAAACGCCGAAGGGCAGGAGCGGGACGGTCATGGCGACAAGCGAAAAGCGGAAACCTGCTTTTACCCTTGCGAACAGTTTCGCCCCGTAATTAAACCCGCACACGGGCTGGAAACCCTGCCCTATGCCGGCGACCAGCGACGCGGCCATCATAAAAACGCGCTGCACTATGGAGATCGCCGCGATAACTTCGTCGCCGTAGCCGGCGGCGAAGTTATTCATAAAGATGCCGGATATGCTGGTTATGCCCTGCCGCGCGAGGGAAGGCAGCCCGCCCCGTACAATTTCCCTGTAGTTTGCCAGGCTCGGGGAAAAATACCTAAGGCGTATGCGCACATTGTCCGTTCTGCGCGAGCAGATAAAAAGCACGGTAAAACTGATAAACTGGCTGAGCATGGTGGCAAGGGACGCCCCGGCGGTCCCCCAGCGGAAAACAAAGATAAACAGCGGATCAAGCCCGATATTGACAAGCGCCCCGCTAACCATGCCGATCATGCCGTAAAATGAACTGCCCTGGTAACGCAGAAGGTTGTTTTGCATCAGGGAGCACATCATAAAAGGTGCGCCGATAAGGATGAAGCGCAGATAGCCCCGGGCAAAGGGAAGTATGGTATCCGTAGCGCCGAGCAGGCGGGCAAGCGGATCCAGAAACAAAACACCGAAAAACGCGAGCAGTACGCCGATGACAAATGCCGAAAAGAAAGCCGTCGCCGCCATTTTCGCGGCGTTTGTCCGGTTCCGCGACCCCAATTCGCGGGCGATATAGTTGCCCGATCCGTGCCCGAAAAAAAACCCGACGGCCTGTATCACCGCCATAAGGGGGAAGGCGACGCCCGTCGCCGCCGTCGCGCTGGTTCCCAGAAAGCTGACAAAATACGTGTCGGCGCTGTTGTACAGCGCGGAAATAAGCATGATCACCGCCGAGGGGATGGCAAGGCCGGTTATCAGGGGCCCGACAGGCCCTGTGGTCATTTTTAGGTATTTTTCATCCTGCTGTGCGCCGCTCATAAGGTTCAGGGGAAATTGGCAGTCCCCTGCAAACCATCATACAAACTAACAGGGCGAGTGTCGAGTTTCCGTCGTAACGGATTCGACGGGAAAACGAAAATACCCCGGAGCTTTGCGGCTATTCTGAATTCGGCCTTGACGCGGAATTCTTGCCGGAAACGGAAAAACAGGGTATGATCATCTGAAGGAGGCCGGGAGCGTCTATTATGGAAATAACAAAAAACAGCGGCCTGTTTTCCGGGCTTTTTCTTTTTTGTCTCTGCGTTTCCATTGCGGCGCTGTCTTCTTGCCAAAAACCGGCGAAAGCCGAAGAAGACCAGGGCCGGGGAATAATCCTGGGGTTCTCCCAGATCGGGGCGGAGAGCGCCTGGAGGCACTGCAATACCCGGTCCGTCCAGGAGGCCGCAGCCGAGGCGGGGATACAGCTCCTCTTTTCCAA
>JAIRRR010000265.1 GCA_031255875.1 Treponema sp. | reverse complement strand
TGCTCCTCTTTATGACTTTCTTCACCAACCACGATTACACGTACCACAACATTAACATCATTTACATTAACCCCCTGCTTTTCGCCGCGGTCCCGCTGGGTATACTTTACGCGCGCGGGTCCCGGGGCGGGCGCTTTCCCCCGGAACGGCTTCTGCGCATCCTGTGGGCTTACGTTTTCCTGGGGGGCGCTCTGACGCTTGCGCTGCGCCTGCTGCCCGGTTTTTACCAGCAGAACCAGGTGACCCTGGCGCTGGTGCTTCCCTTCGCCTTTACGCTGGGCTTTTTAACCGCGTGGGTAAAGGCTCATTCCGCGCTTACCGACAACGTGTAGTTGCCTACGGGGTCATTGTCCAGGGTAGTTACCCTGATATAGTAGATTCCGGGCGCGAGATCCAGGGAAAGAAGGGAATCGTACCCGTCCCCGCCGTCATCGTCTTCGTCAATTGGGTTTAAAAGCGAATCGAATAGCGTGATGACGGTGTCCAGATCCGTGTCCTGAACGCCCCTGGCGCGGAAGGTATAAGGGCCAGCTTGGGTAACGGCGAATTTTGCCCAGTCCTCGTCCTTGCCGCTGTCGAAATTGCGCGTCTGGGGAATTCCCGCCTCTATGTCCTTTGCCTGGAGGGCGGAATTGTCCGGTTCCCACTCGTCCTGCACCAGGGGAGGCTGTATGCGGGTTTGCAGGGTATAGCTGACGGAGGAAGAATCGCCGCCGTAAAGGCTCGCCTTGATATACACTGTCCCGCCCGGAAGGTTCATGGAAATACGGGCGTTTTCCCCGGACCCGGAATCGTCATCTTCGGCAAGGACATCCCCGCCGCTGTTGTAGAGGGCCAGGCGGGTGTCGCTGCCGCCCTCCGTGAAAACAACCAGGCGCGCCCCTTCCCCCGGGATCTCGAGACTGTACCAGTCAATGTCCCCGGCCGGGACAAAGGCCGCGCTTAACTCCCCCGGGCCAATGGGGGAAGCCTGTTCGCGGTTGTTGTTGGGTTCCCGGGCCAGGTCGGGGATCTCTTCCCCTGAAACGCGGAAAGTATAAGAACCTGTTTCGGAACCGTAGCCCCTGACCATGACGATGTAGTTTTTCCCGTCTTCGGCGGGAAAAACGATCCGGGCGTTTCCGCCGCTGCCGCCGTCGTCGTCGGAAGCTATCGTCCTTCCCCCCTCGTCGTAAAGTTCCATCATGGTGTCCATGCCGCCCTCTGTTTCCGCCCTGAGCATGCCCGCCCCCTCATGCCTGACGAGGAAGAAGTCGCGGTCCTCCCCGCTGTGTATGGTTCTGGAAACAGGGGCCCCGCCGGCTTCAACGGCAACGGGATTTTCCCGGCTGTCGCTTTCAAAACGATCCCGGCGTACCCGCGAATCACCGGGGGTTTCCAGAAGCCCCATGGTAAAAGGGGTTTTTGCGAGATCGCTGTTCCAGGAGGCGATTACGGAGGAATCCGCGGCCCTTATTATCCTGGTGGTAATACGGACGCTGCTGCCTGCGTCCATGATGACTCCCGAAAGCAGATAGTCGTTCGGCGGGGCTGCGGTCTCGCGCAGGGCATACGTGCGGTTTTGCACATTGGCCAGGGTGTCGAGTACCCCGTTCCTCCAGATATCGCCCAGGGCCACCTGTTCGTCCGCCATAGTAAAATCGCCCACGCCGATCCGGGGCATTTCGCCGCCTTCCCTGGGCAGGCCGCGCAGCCTGAGATCGAGCCGTATGGCCGTTTCGATCAGAAACTGGTCGAGTTCCGCAAGCGAGGCGGGCCTGGGCTGCTGCTGCCCGTGCAAAAATGCGGGGAGAAGGCAGGCGAAAATCGCGGCGCCGGTAATTAACTTCTTTAACATGATGAGCCTTTCCTTGAATTGGGTATTTGGTACGCCCTGCGGCAGTATTACTGCGGGCCGCCGGTTATTATCTCCAGGACTTCTTCGAAATCCAGGTTTTCCCTGTTTTGCCGCCCGCTGATCTCTCGCAGGGCCAGTTTCCCGGACAGCGGCGCTTCGCCGGGTATGATCACGAATTCCGCGCCCTTCTTTTCCGCCAGCGCGAACTGCTGGACAAGTTTTTTCGCCTCCGGGAACACCTCGCAGGCCGCCCCCCTTTTCCGGAATTTTTCCGCCAGGGCCTGGTACGCGCCGCCGGATTCCTCGTCCGCGCAGGCAATAACCGCCCTGGCGTAGGCGCCCCTGGGCCGGCCCTTGCCCAGCGCTTCAAGGGCGGCGATAAGCCGGTCAAGCCCGATGGAAGCCCCCACGCCGCTGAATTTTTCCTTGGAGTAAAGGCCCACAAGGTTGTCGTACCGGCCCCCGGAACAGACCGAGCCGATTTCGGGGATCTCGTCAATAAAAGTTTCGTACACCACGCCGGTGTAGTAGTCCAGCCCCCGGGCAATGGAAGGATCGAGGACGAAGGAAGACGATGTCCCCGTATCGTCCATAAAGCGGCGTATCAGCGAGAGCCGTTCCGATTCCGGGGAGGGGCCCCCGGCGGCCTCCTCAAGGACGGCAAGCGTTTCCTCAAAGCCGCCCGCCGCTTCGGTGTACGCCAGGACCCTTGCCGCGCTTTCCGCGCCCGCGATCCCGGTAAGGGCGGCGAGCGCGGCGTCCCTGCCGGTCTTTGCCAGCTTGTCCACGACGCGCAGTATTTCCGCCGATTTATCGCGGCAGCCGATCCGGTCCAGAAAGCGGTTAAAAAGCCCCCGGTGGTTGATGCGTATGGTAATGTTTTCCACCCCGATGGCGGAAAACGTATTTTTCATCATAAGGAGGATCTCGAAATCCGCAGCCGCCGAATCGCTCCCCACGCAGTCAAAGTCGCACTGGGTAAATTCCCGGTAGCGCCCCCGCTGGGTATTTTCGCCGCGCCAGACTTTGGCAATGTGGTAACGCTTGAAGGGGAAGGGGAGATCGGCGCGGTGTTCGGCGAGGAAGCGGGCGAACGGGACGGTCAGGTCAAAGCGCAGGGCCACGTCCCGGCCGCCGTTGTCGGCAAAGCGGTAGATCTGCTTTTCGGTTTCGCCGCCGCCCTTTCCCAGAAGAATCTCCGCGTATTCCAGCGCCGGGGTGTCGATCGGCACAAAGCCGTAAAGCCTGAAAGACGCTTCGATGCGCTCCACAAGGGACCGCCTTCCGATTTCCGATGCCGGGAGAAAATCCCGGAAACCCTTCAAAATCCTCGGTTCAATAAGACTGGCCATGAGGGGGATTATACCGCCAAAACCGCCGCCGGAAAAGGGGGACATGCGGCGCGGCATCTCACGGGCGGCGGCTTTCCATGTAAAGCGCCAGTTCTTCCTTTTTTATTCCCCTGCCGATAACGACAAATTTGCCTTCGCCCGGATAATCCGCCGGCACGAGGGATGCCCGACCGTAAACATAATCCAGTTTGCAGGGCCGCCCCCGGACAGGGAAAAAACCCTTTGCCCGGAAAATCTCGCCGAAGCACCCGTTTTTCATGCGCCCGACAAGATCGTCCACGTCTTCCCCGGCCCAGGGATCTTTCAGCATAAAGGAACAGGAATCAAAGCCGCCGTTCTCAAGGCTGTGGCCGTGTTCGTGCCCATGGTTGTGTTCATGCCCGGCACCATCTTCGCGCTCGTGTTCGGGTTCATGCCCGGCACCATCTTCGCGCTTGTGCCCGTGCCCGCCGCCGCTTTCGCCGCCCTGCCCGGATCCCCCGGCGCGCGGGCCCGGCCCCAGGGCCCTCCCCGTCATTTCCTCGGCGACGGCAAGCAGTCTGAGGCTGTCCAGCGTATCCCAGGGGTCCGTAAAAACAGCCGCGCCGGGGTTGAGTTCCCGGATCTTGCGGAGGGCTTCCGTCAGGGGCGGATCCTCTGCGCGGAGCTTCTGGACCGCGCTGAGCACGATAACCGGGGCGCTTGCAATCTGCTCCCGGTAGAATTCCCCGCTTACCTTCAGAAAGGCGGACACCAGGGGGGCCTGGACCGTTGTCATGACGGTACACACCGAGACCGGCGCTTCCCGTTCGGCAAGGCGGCAGGCATCCAGAATATCGGCAACCTTCCCGATTCCGGTAGGCTCGATAACGATGCGCTCCGGCCGGTAGTCCCGGGCCAGCTCTTTTATGCCTTCGACAAAATCGCCCTTCAGCGTGCAGCATATACAGCCGTTGGTAATTTCCTTTACCGTCAGGCCGTGCCCCTTGAGCAGATCGCCGTCAACGCCGATTTCCCCGAATTCGTTTTCCAGGACGGCGGTTTTTTCGCCCTGCCACGCTTCGCGCAGCAGCTTGTTTATCAGGGTCGTCTTACCCGCGCCCAGGAATCCTGCAACAATGTCCAGCTTGATTTCGCCCATGCTTCTCTTCACCCTCTTGCCTTCGTCAAGTCTCCCATGAACCGGGCAAGGTATTCAAGGCGTCATCCAAAATACCGGGACAGGAATTCTGTTGCCCGCGGTTTTCCTCTTCCGCCATTGCCGCCCGGCGCTCCCGCACCGCCAGGAGCCGCGCTTCCAGGGCCGCGGCGTCCTTGCCGGCGATAAGCGCCCTGAGCGCGTCCAGGCTTTCCCCGAACCGGCCGATACGCGCCAGCAGCTCCTCCCGGTTTTCAAGGAAAAGCTCCGTCCACATGGGGGCGTTGAGCATGGCTATCCGGGTAAGGTCTTCAAAGCTGCCGCCGCCAAAGCGGGCAATCCCCGTATCGGCCTCGCAGTCGATAAGGGACGCGGCGATAACATGGCAGAGCTGGGAGCTCAGGGCGATTTTCCGGTCGTGGTCCTCCGGCGTGGTAACGGTGATCCTGCCGAACCCCATGCGCCGGATAAGGCCCTTGAGGTAGGCCAGGTTTTCCGGCCTGTTCCGCTTCAGCGGGGTAAGTATGTAGTTCTTCCCCCGGAAGTCGCAGTTACGCGCCCGGGCGTAGCCCCCCCCTTCGGAACCCGCCATAGGGTGGCCGGGGATATAGTCCAGATCTCCCCGCAGCCCGTTTTCCATAACTTTGGCAATGCCCCCCTTAACCCCGGCAACGTCCGTAATAAGCGCCCCGCTTTTAAAGTCCCGCATGCGGGCCTCCATAAAGCCGGGCAGCGCGGAGGGGTTCACGCAGAGGTAGACCAGATCGCAGCGCCCCAGCATCGCCGCCGCGTCCGCGAAAGCCTCCTGGATAACGCCGTCGGCCAGCGCCGCGCCGACCGCGCCGCCGTCGGTATCGCAGGCAAGGAGCCGCGCCGGCGCAAGCCTCCCCAGGGCCATAGCCACCGCGCCCCCCATAACGCCCATGCCCACAATGCCCACGGTGCAGTCCTCTATAGGCTTCACCGCAGCAGTTTCCCCTCGAATTCGGCGTATTTTTCCAGGGCCCCCATGAGCGCGGCAAAGGCGTCCGGCGTAATCGACTGCTCGCCGTCGCAGAGGGCCGTTTCCGGGTCGTTGTGGACCTCGACAATCACCCCGTCGGCGCCGGCGGCAACGGCGGCCTTTGCCATGGCGGGCACCATCCAGGCAATGCCCGTGGCGTGGCTCGGGTCAACAATCACCGGCAGATGGGTGTGCCGCTTAAGGGCCGGGACAGCGGACAGGTCCAGGGTGTTCCGCGTATAACTGTCAAAAGTGCGGATACCCCGCTCGCAGAGTATGATCCGGCCGTTGCCCCCGGCCATAATGTATTCGGCGGCCATCAGCAGTTCCGTTATAGTCGAGGCCGGCCCCCGTTTCAGGAGGACCGGTTTTTTGCAGCGGCCCAGCTCCTTGAGCAGCGCGAAATTCTGCATATTGCGCGCGCCCACCTGGATAATATCCACCCCGTCGAACACCTCAAGCTGGTGGATAGCCATAAGCTCCGTCACAATGGGAAGCCCGGTTTCCCTCTTCGCCTCAAGGAGCAGGTCCAGCCCCTCGCAGCCAAGGCCCTGGAAACTGTAGGGGCTCGTCCTGGGCTTAAACGCGCCCCCGCGCAGGAATCCCGCTCCCGCCTCCTTCACCGCCTTCGCCACCGTAACAATCTGCTCCCTGGTCTCCACCGAGCAGGGCCCGGCAATTACCCCCAGGTATCCCCCGCCTAGAAGCCGGGTTTTCCCGCCCGCAACAACAATCTCGATCCGGGTGTCTTCAGGGTGGAAAACCCGGTTCGCCCGCTTGTACGGTTCCTGCACCCGGATAACCTTTTCCACCAGACGGCGGGCCATAAGCCCTTCCTCGTCAATCCCCGAAGTATCCCCCACAAGGCCCAGCACAGTCTGCGAAGCCCCCTCGGACAGGTGGACCCTTACCCCCTGTTTCTCCAGGAACGCCGTAAAATCCCCAATCTCTTCCGCCCGCGCGTCGTGCTTCAGCGCGATAATCATACCTTCCTCCTTAAAACAGCAAAAACAGAGTCGCCCGGGATCTCCGTTTTCCGGACAGCCCCGGTATTTTGCGGGGGGCCTGTTACCGTACGGCGGCCGCGTAATACAGCAGGCCGCTTTCCGGGCCCCCCCCGCGCCACCCGAGGCCCCGGGACCCGGCGGTTTGTTGCAAAACTCCGAAAAGACTTGCGGAGGGCCTGCGGCCCGGAGCAAGTCTTCCGCTTCCCCCCCGCATAAAAAAAGGGAGGCCCCTTCGGAGTCTCCCTCTATTCATCAGATGGGCGGCGTTTCCGGTCAAACCGGAAACGCCCGGCTCCGCGTTTCGGCAGGGAATAATAATAATACGGGAACCCCTTCTTCCGCCCTCCGGCTTTTCCGGTCGCGAAACCGCCTGTCATAGGAACATCCTGCCGCAAACACCCGGAACTGTCAAGGACCCGCTCCGCCGGATCAGAATTTCCGGTTCCAACTGCGGATACGCTGACGGCCATGGACAAAGATAATTCTGCCACAGACGCCACGGGCAGACACAGACTCGTCGAGGCCGCCGGAAAAATCCGTCATGAGGCAATAACCACTATATATTAGGCACAAGAGAGCAATACATACTATATATAGTATACTATAAGATCGAGAAACATTTTTCCGACCAACTCGTTACCCATTGCCCCGCCTTTTGCCCGCGAAACCCTGCGTCGAAAACCGCAGACGGCCCGGAAGGACACGGGCTTGCCGCCCTCTGGCCCCGCTTTTGTCCGTGATGATCAGCGCCCGTTTGCGGTTCGTTTTTGCTCGGAATTCCCGCCGCCGGATCGGCAGCCCCCGGTTTGAAAATCGCGGGCCGGGCAGCCCCCGGACAGCTTTTCGGCAAAACCGGCAATGTATTCCGCAAAACCCTCCGGCCCGCCGCCGCCCGCCCCCCCCTGTCCGGGGTAGTACAGCTTTCCCCGGAATTCGGGGGATTCGCAAACTTGCCGGGCCATTCGCCCGTCGGGGACCAGGGCGATGTCCGCAGCGCGGAGCATGGGGAGATCGAGCAGCCCGTCCCCCGCGCAGACAAGAAGCTCCGGCCGCACCTGGCGGCGCAGCGCGTTCAGCGCGCTCCCCTTGTTAAAGCCCCCGGGAAAGACGTAGAGGCGGTCCGCTTCCGAGAAAAAATCAAGCGCGGGGCCGAATGTCCGGGCGGATAAAAGGGAAACAACATCCCGCGCGCCGGGGGACCGGGCCGCGATAAAGACGCGGTCAACCCATTTCGCCCAGGAAATATCCCCGCGCGGGGACAGCCGCGAAAGCAGCAGATCAAGGCACGCCTGCATCGCTTCCGACGCTTGCCCGAACCCGGCCCGGAGCGCGTCTTCCCACAGGGCGTCCCGCTTCCCCGCCCTGAACAGGACCCCCCCGCAGCTTGCCAGCGCGTAGGCGGGAGTCCGCGCCGCGAAGTAATGTATCCGTTGGTATTGGGCGG
>JAIRRR010000233.1 GCA_031255875.1 Treponema sp. | reverse complement strand
TCCAACAACCAGCCCCGGGTTGAGAAAGAAATTATAAACGATTTTATATCCCGCAATTTTGCCGGGATTATACTGATAAGCTGCCTGGCGAACGATCCGGCCTATATCCGGAAACTGCTTTCCTGCGGGATACCTGTGGTGTTTGTGGAAAGGCGGCCCAGGAAAAAGAACATCAACTTTGCCGGTATTTCAAACAAAAAGACTATACGCTTTCTGGCGGACAGGCTTAAGGCCGGCGGCTACAGGAACATCTGGCTCTTCTGCGGGAACCCGGTAATATCGAGCGAGAGCGACTGCGTTACGGCCTTTAGGGAATGGTGCCTTGAAAACCGGCGCGGGACGCGGGGCCGGATAAACTACACCAATATGACCAAGGAAGACGCCTTCAGGATCGCGCTCGCGGAGCTTTCGTCCAACCCCAGGCCGGAAGCGGTTATCGCCACGTCGGGGAATATCGCGCACGGGATTCTGGAAGCCTCCGGGGTGCTGGGGGTTTCCCTGGAGCAAAGCGCCGTCATCGCCTTTTCCGAGGAAGCCTGGATGGACACCCGGTACCTTCCCCGGGCGATCCACACGTCGCGGCCGGCCTTCAAACTCGGCTCCGGCGCGGCCGCCCTGCTGCTGCGGAATATCAGGGGGGAAACGGAAAAGCCGGAAACCATAACGCTGGACGACAATATCCTCAACACCGGCATCGCCCTGCCCCCCTACAGCCCGGCGGGGGGGGAAAGGCCCCGCAGGAACATCCCGGAACTCCGCGTCCTTATGCTGGAAAGCCCCTTCGCCTCGGAAGCCCTGCAAATACTTGCCCGGAAATTTTACAACGACCACGGCGCCGCCCTGGCCATAGAAACGGAGACGCAGAACCGGCTGCTTGACAGAATTATGGAAGATTCGGAGATGAAGAACCCCCGGTACGATATCTACATGCTCGACATTCCCTGGCTTAATTTCCTTGCGCAGAACAACTGCCTGGAAGACATAAGCGGTTTCATTACGGCCGGCAAAAACTATTTCAATTCCGCCATAAAGGAAGTGCTCGACAACTCCCTGTACCAGGGCCGGTACTACAGCGTTCCCTTTGTGGGGGGCGCGCAGATAATGCTCTACCGCATAGACCTTTTCGAGGACCCGATTATCTCAAAAGACTACTTCAACATCCATAAAACAAAGCTGCGGCCGCCCAGGACCTGGCCGGAATTCAACGCGGTCGCCCGTTTTTTTACCCGGCGCTTTAACCCGTCCTCGCCGGTGGAGTACGGCACAAGCTGCCCGGGAATAATTGCGGAAGAGCTGTGCCCGGAGCTCTACATCCGGATATGGGGTTTCGGCGGGCAGTTTTTCGGCAGGAACAAGCTTCCCCAGTTCCACTCGGAGAACAATATCCGGGCCTTCGAAAATTTCAGGGAGCTGCAGGACTATACCCCGGGCCCGCTTTTCTCCACCAGCATTATCGACACGGTCCGCGATTTTTACAGCGGAAAAACCGCCATGCTGATCACCTATACGGAATACGCGTCAAAAATAATGGACGCCATCAACCGGAACATTTTCGGAAAAATGGACTTTGCCTTTATACCCGGCCGGACGCCGGTTTCGGTGGGCTGGAATTTGGGGATAAGCATTTTTTCAAAAAAAACGGAAACCGCGCTGCAATTCTTCAAGTGGCTCTACCGGAAAGACGTAAGCTACTACCTGACCATCCTGGACGGCCAGTCAACCTCGATTTACCCCTTTCAGAATAACGAGCTGTTAAAGCTCTACCCCTGGATGCCGATAACCCTCGAAAACCTCAAATACTCCCGGAAACGGAACCCGTACACAAAAAATTCCATCGTTATCCCCTGGAACAAAATCGAGGACATTGTCTACCGCAGCGCCAGGCGTATGTTCGGGGGGGAAGACGCGGCATCCTGCCTTAAAAGCATTGACCGGGAACTCACCGGCCTTATGGCTGTCTACGGCCATTTTTACCGGGGATGAGCCGCCGTTTGAAAACAGCGAATACGCCCTGAAAAGCGGCTTTTGTGTCATTATCCCGTCCGGCGAGGCGGCGGATATCGAAGCCCCGGACGGCTTCAAACCCCGGGCCCGGCAGATCATCCCCAGAAATGCCTGTCCTTCCCGTCCAGGTCAAGGCCGAGGGTGCCTCCGGGGTTCATGATGTTGCCGGGATCGAAGTGCCTCTTCAGCGCGCGGATGACGGCGTACTCGTTCCGGCCCAGGTAGCCTTCAAGCCAGGGGCCGCTGAGCTTGCCGATGCCGTAGTGGCCGCTGATGCAGGCGTCGCATCTTGCGACAAGGTCCATGAACCCCGCGTGGAATTTCCGGTACTCTTCGGGATCGCGCATCCTGGTGATAAATGTCAGGCAGAGATCCGCCCCCTGGGGGTCCATGTGCTCGACACGGGTCATGCAAAGGGTCCGGGGGAAGCCGCCCGCATAGGCGCGGAGTTCCCGGTACACCCTGCCCATATTGCTCCAGGAGACGCCGCACTCCAGCGTGTCGAGTACAAAGCCGAAATCCTGCACCGCGTCCCTGAAATAGGGAACACTGTCCTGGTATTTTTCCCATAGGCGGGCGGCTATCCCGGAAAACCGGAAGGCGCCGAACCGCGCCGCCACCTTGCGCTCATTTTCCGGGGCGCCGCGCAAAAGGCCCCTGCTTCCGCCGACCCAGCCCTCCAGCAGGCACATTTTGTCAAACCTGAAGCCCCGTGCCTCAAGCAGGCGGCCCAGGGGGTTCTCCGTTACCTCGAATACGCGCATCAGTACGCCGGTTTCCTCCGGATCGGAAAGGCGGAGCGCCGGCGGAAAGCCCTCCCCGGCCTGCATAATTTCCCGCGCGGCGGCCTGGGCCGTCTCCCAATCCTTGAACACGCAGGCAAAACGCCTCGCGTCCGGATGACGGCGGAACACTTTTAAGGTCACGTGCGTCAGCACCCCGAAAGCGCCTTCGCTCCCGGCCATGATCCGGCAAAGGTCGGGCCCGGCGGCTTTATTGGAATAGCGGCTGGTAAAAATCGCGCCCGAGGGGGTGGCGTAGTCCCCTCCCAGCACAATGTCCCGGATACCGCCGTAATAGCCCGAATCCCGGCCGGATCCGCCTGTCATCACCCAGCCGCCCACCGTGGAATGCCCAAAACTCCGGGGGAAGTGGCCGCAGGTATAGGGCCTCTTGCCGCCGAATTCCTTTTCCGCGTTGTTCAGGAGCGTTTCCAGCTTGGAGCCGCTCATCCCGGCTTCCACGGTGACGGACTGGTCAACCTCGTTAAAGCCAACCGCCTTGTTGAAACGGAGCCGCATGTCCAGGGAAACGCCGCCCCTGACGCATTCGGTACCCCGGGTAAGCGAGGTCCCGCCGCCGCATACGTAAAGCGGGATCTTTTCCGAAGCGCAGCGGGAGACTATAGCCTCGATCTGCTCCCTGGAATCAGGATAAATTACCGCGTCGGGAATATTCTCCGCGATTTTATTGCGCATGCGGAGAAGGTCGTACACGCTTTTCCCGTAGGACGCGGAAAGCCTGGCATAGCCGTCGGTGCGCACGAATTCCTCTCCGGCAATTACCCGGAAGCGGGCAAGCTGCGATGCGGAAAGGCCGGCGGGTTTTGGAATTTTTACCGCGTCCAGGCCCAAATCTTCCCTGTAGGTTCTAAAATCTTCGTCGGAAAGGCCGAGTCGCCGCCTTATCGCCCGGTAAAAAGATTCCCCGGGGGTCTTGGCCTTCCCGCCGCCCC
>JAIRRR010000188.1 GCA_031255875.1 Treponema sp. | reverse complement strand
ATGTCCAGAATCCGTTCCAGGGAGAGCTCTTCGAAGTAGAGCCGGTCGCACATATCGTAATCGGTGGACACTGTTTCGGGGTTGCAGTTTACCATGATCGTATAGCGGCCCAGCTTCTGCGCCGTTACTGCGGCGTTTACGCAGCACCAGTCGAACTCGACGCTGCTCCCGATCCGGTAGGCGCCGGACCCCAGAACCATCACCCCCCGCCCCGCAGGGCTGGTATCGTCACGCGCGCCGCCCGCCGAAGTTCCCGAAACGCCGCCCCCGGTTCCGGCGTAGGTCATGTAGAGGTAGTTGGTCTTTGCCGGGTATTCCGCCGCGAGGGTGTCTATCTGCTTTACCGAAGGCAGGATGCGGTAGTTCTCCCGCAGCCGCCTGACCTCCGTCTCCTTCATCCCGATAAACCGGCCGATGCGCTCGTCGCTAAAGCCCGCGCGTTTTGCCCCGGCAAGCAGCTCGCGGCCGACAGTATTACTACCGGCAATGGCCAGCAGGGATCTTTCGACTTCCAGCACGTTTGCCATCTTATGCAGGAACCACTTGTCGATCCTGGTAAGGCGGTGGATCTTCTCCACGGTCCAGCCCTCTTGCAGGGCGCGGTAGATGATAAAGACGCGGCGGTCGGTCGGCCTTACCAGGGCTTCCCTAAGGTCCGCTATCCCCGGGCCGCAGTACACGTCGTCTGCGGCAAGGCCGGGAGCGCCGCCGCCCGTCATGCGCAGGGCCTTTTGCAGGGCTTCCTCGAAACTGCGGCCTATGGACATCACCTCCCCCACGGACTTCATCTCAGAGCCGATGCGGTTTTCCACGTTTTTGAATTTCGCCAGGTCCCAGCGCGGCACTTTCACCACGCAGTAATCCAGGGCCGGCTCGAAACAGGATTTTGTTACCCGGGTAACGCGGTTCTCGATATCCGCGAGCGAATAGCCCAGGGCGAGCTTTGCCGCCACGAACGCGAGCGGGTAGCCCGTCGCCTTGGACGCCAGGGCGGAACTGCGTGAAAGCCGGGCGTTCACTTCGATAATGCGGTAGTCTTCGGAACGGGGATCAAGGGCGTACTGTATGTTGCATTCGCCCACGATGCCCAGGTGCCGGATCACCTCGATAGAGATTCTGCGCAGCTTGTGGTATTCCGCGTCGGTCAGGGTCTGCGAGGGCGCGACAACGATACTCTCGCCGGTGTGTATTCCGAGCGGATCGAAATTCTCCATATTGCAGACCGTGATGCAGTTGTCGTACAGATCCCGCACCACCTCGTACTCGATCTCCTTCCAGCCGCCGAGCCATTCCTCCACCAGCACCTGGGGCGTGTGCGAGAAAGCCCGGTCGCAGCGGCGGCGTATCTCCCCCTCGTTCCGGCATATCCCGGAACCCGCGCCGCCCAGCGCGTAGGCCACCCGCGCCATCACCGGATAGCCGATCCGGGCCGCCGCCTCAACGGCGCTTTCCGTATCCGTAACGGCGGCGCTGCGGGGCGTAAGGGCGCCTATCTCGCTGAGCCGGTCAACAAAGCGCTGCCTGTCTTCGGTATCCTCAATGGCCTCCACCGGCGTGCCCAGAACCTTGACCCCGTATTTGTAGAGCGCCCCTTCCCGGGCCAGGACCACCCCGCAGTTCAGCGCGGTCTGCCCCCCGAACGAAAGAAGCAGGCCGTCGGGCCGCTCCTTTTCGATTACCTTCCGTACATATTCCGGCAGTACCGGGAGAAAGTAAGTCCTGTCGGCCATGCCCTCGCTGGTCTGAATCGTGGCAATGTTGGGATTGATAAGCACCGTTTCTACCCCCTCTTCCCGCAGCGCCTTGAGCGCCTGGGAGCCGGAATAGTCGAACTCGCCGGCCTGCCCAATCTTGAGGCCCCCGGAACCGAGCACCAGTACTTTCCTGGGAAGCGGGGAGTTGGCCGGGAGCGGGGGGCGGGGGGCGGGGGAGGGCGAAGCCGATGCCGTAATCATTTCTTCCCCCCCTCTCTCTCCTTTCTCCCGTTTTCCACTTCCTCCAGGAACCGGTCAATCAGAAATTCCGTGTCCCGGGGGCCGGGGCAGCCTTCCGGGTGGAACTGTACCGCGCGGAAAGGCCCCCGGACGGAGCGTATGCCCTCCACAGTGCCGTCGTTGCCGTTGAAAAACCAGGGCTCCCAGCCCGCAGGCAGGGTTTCGTTCCGCACCGCGTAGCCGTGGTTCTGGCTCGTGATATAGCAGCGCCGGGTCCCCGCTTCCACGCAAGGCTGGTTCTGGCCCCGGTGCCCGTAGGGCAGCTTGTAGGTATCGCCCCCGGCCGCCAGCGCCATGATCTGGTTTCCCAGGCAGATGCCGAAGACAGGCTTCCCGGTCAGAAAGGCCCGGCGCGTCGCCGCGATAGTCCGGCCGCATGCCTTGGGGTCCCCGGGGCCGTTGGACAGAAAAAGGCCGTCGTATTCAATATCCGACAGATCGTGGTCCCAGGGGACGCGCGTTATTTCCACGTTCCTCGCGAGCAGGCAGCGGAAGATATTCGCCTTGGCCCCGCAGTCGACCAGGGCTATGCGGAGCGGCCTTTCCCCGCCCGGCACGCTGCCGGCCTTGCCCGGGCCAGGGTAAAACACCTTTACCTCCTTCGGCGACACCTCTTCCACCGGGCGCGGGACAAGGCCCGAATCGAGGGTCACGTCCCTGGTCCCCTCCACCAGTATCTTCCCCATCATCACCCCCTGCTCCCTCAGGCGCTTGGTAAGGAAGCGGGTGTCTATGCCGCAGACGCCCGGCACATTGTTCTTTTCAAGCCATGCCGAAAGGGAAGCGCCCGAGGAAAAGTGGCTCGGCTCGCCGCAGGCCTCGGATACGACAAAACCCGACACCTGGACGCGGCCCGACTCGAAGCAGAGGGGGATGCCCTGCCCGTCAAAGCAAGGCTCCAGGGTTTTCGGATCGACCGGCACCCCGTAGTTCCCGACAAGCGGGTAGGTGGACACCAGTATCTGCCCCCGGAAACTCGGGTCCGTGAGCGACTGGGGGTAGCCCGCCATCCCGGTCGTAAAAACCACTTCCCCGGCCTGGGATCGGGCCTTCCCGAAGGACCACCCCGCGTACTCCGACCCGTCCTCCAGGACAAGTTTCGCGGGCCTGGCCGCCGCCGTCTTCCTCGCCCGGGCCGCCGTTTTCGCGCCCGCCTTTCCCGTATCCGCCATGCCTCCGCCTCCAGCAAAAAAAATCCGATCATCTCTCTATGGGGGGGCTGTTACCATACGGCCGCCGCCGCCGGGCCTTCGGCCCGGTACAGCCCGCCGCCCGCCCCCCCTGCGGCCGGGCCAGGGTCCCGGCCTACCCCCCGGCAAAAAAACCGGGCGCAAAACCATCATATTGCGGAACCCGCGCGGAAATCAAGGGCCCCAAGGGAAAACCCGGAAAGAAAAATCAAAAAACGGCCATTTCCCGCCTTTTCAACCGCCGTTATTTCCCAAAAACAGGAAAAATCTTTCCGGAAAACCGCGGCCATACCCTTGCCGGAAACACCCATAAAGGGAATCACCGCCTTTTGTAATTGCCCGCATCAGGCGTTTTTGCCGGTTTCCGCTATCCCCGCAGGGCGGCTGATACCCGTAACCGGATCCAGGTAACACGAGGGCTCTCAAAGCAAAAGCCTGCGGCATCCGCGCGATACCGGCGGCGCGGCAACCCGCCGCCCGAAACCGCTGCCCGAAAGCTTGACCAAGTTCCCAATTCGGGCTATACTCGGTTAAATTTCCTGCTTCAAAGGCAGAAAGGAGGGGGTTGATGCCCTGCGGAAGAAAGCGCAAGCTCAAGAAGATCGCAACCCATAAGCGCAAAAAAAAGCTTAGAAAGAATCGACACAAGAACAAATAGGAAGCCCGGGCGGTTTGCCAGATTTGCGCGGCAAACTGCTAGAACCGCAGCGAGGCGCCCCGGCTCTCCATGGCCTGGGCCGTTTCCGCCGCCGTTTCAATCATCCGCCCGGTTACCAGGGGCACCAGCGCCAGCGCTGCCCGTATGCCTTTTCTCCCGCAGCGGGCGGCGTAAGCGGTACGCGCGGTTTCCCAAATTTCAAAGAAGCGCGGGAGAAAGCCCAGCATCAGCGATATGGCGAAACCGAGCCTTGGCCGTTCCAGTTTCCGGGCGGCCCGCATAAGGGCGGGTTTTCCGGTGCGGCGGAGCAGGAAAGCCGGGGGCCCCAGGATAAGGCGTTCGAATTTTTCAAGGGAATCTTTAAGCCCGGCCATAGTCGTAACCGAAAAGAGAAGGCTCCCTGCGGAAAAGCAGATTATCATATTCCCCGAAAACAGCAGCCCGGCCCTGAATCCGGAAAGGGAAAACCAGGGGGGGGCTGGGACAAAGGAACGGGAGGCGGCTATCAGCAACGACATAATCAGGACCGGCCTTATCCCCCGCAGAAGTTCCCACGGCCTTATCCGGGCGATGCCCGCGCACAGCAGCAAAAACACCGCCGATCCCGCCAGCGCGTAGAAACCGAACAGGAACACGGAAGTAGTAATGCCAAGAAGCGCCAGGAGCTTTGCCGCCGGGTCAGTCCGGTGGAGCGGCGTATTCCCCGGCCTGTAGGCGTAGGGGGGCATAGGCCGGCTTTTTTCACGCCCGGCGGCGCGGCCGGCTTTTATACGAGCCACGAACAGTCCTCGATATTGTTGTAATGGTGAAGGGGATTCCTCACGCCGTATTTATCCCCAAGCCGGGAAAGCAGCTCCGCCGGTTTTCCGTCGTCCCTGATCCGCCCCCGGTGGAGAATCACCAGGCGGTCCGCAAAGGCAAGCACCTTTTCAAGCTCGTGGGTAAGTATGATCACGGTGCGGCCCGTTTGTTTCAAATCCCGGATAATCCCAAGCGCCTGGATAACGCCCGGCCAGTCGAGGTTGGCGAACGGCTCGTCAAAGATGACGGCGTCGCAGCCCATGGCTATAACGCCGGCCACGGCGAGCCGCCGCTTTTCGCCTCCGGAAAGGCGGCGGGGCGGGAGGGAGCGCTTTTCCGAAAGCCCGGTGGCGGCAAGGGCATCTTCCACCCTGGCCCGGATTTCCCCGCCGGGCAGGCCGAGATTCCCGGGGCCAAAGGCAACGTCTTCGGCTACGGTCTCCCCCACAAACTGGGCGTCGGCGTCCTGGAACACCAGGCCCACCGCCCTGCGCAGTTTCTCCCCGCATTTTTCCGGGTTTTCCCCCCGGAACAGAATCTCCCCCCCGGACGGCGTCACGAGGCCCGCGATAATTTTCATGAACAGGGTTTTCCCCGAACCGTTGGACCCGGCGATAAGGAGGCACTCCCCCTGGTAAATATCCAGGCTGATTCCGGCGAGGGCGTAGTTTTCCTCTTCCCCGGTACGGAAAACCTTGGAGAGGTTTCTGGCGGAAAACAGTACCTCCCCGGCATTGCCTGTGCTCATGATCCTCCCCTTCATGGTGCCGCTTTTATCGCCCCGGGAGGTACGCGCCCGGCCATCTAATCAAAAATATCCGCCGTAATCTTCCTGAGCCGGGGGGAGATAATCACCGCCGCTACCGCCTTGGCGGCGTCGCCGGGCAGGAAAGGCAGAAAACCCGCGACAAAGACCCCGCCCCAGGGGAGGGAGGTCACGGCCTTGAGCCGGAGAAGGCCGGGCGCGTAGACGACCAGGAAACCCACGGCGGAGGCCAGGACAATGCGCCAAAGCGGCGTCTTTACCCCCGCCCTGGGGCGCCCGGCTATAAGCCCCGCAGCGGCAGCCGCAAAAAGGTAGCCGCAGAGGAACCCCCCCGTAGGCCCCAGGAAATGGACAAAGCCGCCCGAAGCGCCCGCGAATACCGGCGCGCCGATCGCCCCGGCCGCCAGGTACACCGCGACCGCCGCGCCCCCGAGCAGCGGCCCCAGAACAAGGCCGGATAAAAGGGCGAAGAGGTTTTGCAGGACTATAGGTACCGGCGAGAAGGGGAGGGGGATTGAAATAAAGGTCCCCGCCGCAGTCAGGGCCGCGAATAGGGCGGTCAGGGTAATGCCCAGGATACGCCTCCGTCTCCCGGAAGCGGAAACACCGTCGTCGCCCATAACGATTCCTTGTTTTTTTGCCATAAGGGTATTCAAGTCCGGCGGGCGGTTCAATCCCCCGCGCGTTTTCCGGCTGAAAAAAAGCTCTCCTCTTTGACATGCCCGTGGAGTTTCCGGTAAAGGGCGAATTTTTCCGCGTAGAAGTCCCTGTGCCGCGCGTCAGGCTGTACCGTGTCCTTGATGCGGGACATATTCCGCGCGGCCTCTTCCACGCTGCCGTAAAGCCCGGCCGCCCTGGCGCAGAGAATCGCGCAGCCCAGGGCGCCCGCCTCTTTCACCTCAAGGGTACTCACCGGAATCTGCAGCACGTCCGCCTTTATTTCGAGCCATGCCCTGCTCTTGCTGCCCCCGCCCGTGGCGATAACATGCGTGACCGGTTTTTTTTGTTCCCGGAGTATCGCCAGGTTGAGTTCCTGATCCAGGCAGAGGCCCTCAAGGACCGCCCGGTAAATATCGAATTTGGTTGTGCCGTAATCCATGCCGGTTATGGCGAGGCGGTCGCCCGATTCCATGTAGGGGGTGCCGCTGCCCATCAGGTAGGGCTGGATCATTATCCTTGTCGGACGGGGAGGGACGTTGCGATCGAATTTCGCGAAGGGCAGTTCCTTTTCATCGGTAAAGGTAGCGAGAAACCACTGGATCAAAAGGCCCGAGCTCGGATTATAGGCCATGCAGCAGAATCTGCCCTTTTCCCAGAGCGGCTCGGAGGGGATGTTTTTTCGCGCGGTAAACTCCGGGGGGAACATGGAACCGATGATCGGGGTTATGCATTCGGAAGTGCCCATGGAATTGACCGCGCAGCCTTCCCGCAGGCCGGCCCCTATGGCGTTCACCGGCTGGTCGTGGCCGCCGACCACGACCTTGACCGCGCCGCCCAGGCCCAATTCACCGGCAAGCTCCTTGCGCAGGGTGCCGAGTACGGTTCCCATGGGAAGGGGATCGGAATAATGCCGGTACTCAAGGCCGAATTTGCCGATAAGCTCTTCGCTCCAGCGGCAGTTTCTGACATCGAAAAACATAGACCGGCACGCGATGGAATAATCCACCCCCCGTTCCCCGCAGAGCATATAACTGATAAATTCCTGTATAAAGAGAATCCTGTCAATTTTTTCGTATATACCGGGACACTGCTCCCGCAGATAAAGCAGTTTGGATAAGCTGTAGGAAGGGGAGAGGGGAAGCCCGCAGATTTCGGCAATCTCAAGCGCGGTGGTCTTTTTTTCGGCCTCGTAGTATTCCTTTTCGCCCCAGCGGTCCGTGAAAAGCATGGGATCGCAGATAAGCTCCCCTTCTCTGTCCAGGGCTACAAAAGCCTCGCCAAACGAATCAGCGCAGACCGCTTCGATTTTGCCGTCCGTTTTCCGGGCGGCTTCGGAAAACACTTCCCGCGTCTTTTCCCAAATTTCCTGCCCCCGCAACAGCCGCGTACCGTCCGCCTCAACCTGAATAGCGTAGGCCCGGTACGCCTCGGCAAAAGGCTTCCCTTTTTCATCGAAAACTACCGCTTTAACCCCGGTAGTTCCCACATCGAGTCCGCAAAACAACATCCCGTTATTTCCCGGCCGGTCCTGCCGGCGGTTCCGCCGAGAGCAGCTTCCGGCTTCCGGTGATTTCCATATCGGTAATAAGTTCCCTTACCCGGCGGTAAAGCCTCTCCCGGGCCTGCTCCACATTGCCGCCTGACTCTTCAATGCCCTTTTCGTAGGCCTGCCTGATCTCCGTCCCGACGTTGATCTTGGCGATGCCCGCTTTGATGCCCCGCCTGATGTACTCCAGCCTGATGCCGCTGCCTCCGTGCAATACAAGCGGGATTCCCGTTGCCCGGTACAGCGCGGCGATATGGTCCACATCGAGCCGGGCTTCGGG
>JAIRRR010000177.1 GCA_031255875.1 Treponema sp. | reverse complement strand
CCGGGTCTATATCCAGCCCTCTTTTAAAGATATTAGCGGCTTTTCCAAATTCGTGGAGCCGATAATACGCCACGCCCAGGTTGATATAGGCAGGGACAAACGAAGGCTCGGTTTCCACCGCTTTGGCGCAGGCCATGGCGGCGGACTTGAAATTCCCCAGTTGTTTGTAAACCTTGCCAAGGTTATACTGAAATTCGGCTTTGGTAGGATCGATGTCTATGGCATCCAGCAGGGCGCCCAGGGCATCCTGGGATTTTTCCTGGCGGCGGTATACTACGGCGAGATTGTTTAAAACATCCGCATCCCGGCTGTTTTCGGAGAGAAGGGCGTTGAATACCTCAGCCGCGCCTTCTGGATTTCCCGCCAGAGCCAGAGAAATTCCCGATTGCAGCCGGACTTCCCTGTCGCCGGAAATCTGGACATCCACACTCATTTGACCATCCTCAAAGGCCGCGCCGATACCTCCCTTGAAAAATCACCCGTATGCGCCGGGTTTACCCTATCATACGCGGAGACCGCGAAGTAGTACAATACGCCGTTTGAAAGCCCTTCAATACGGACTGAATTTCGTTTTCCCACGTCAATGGGCGATACTCCAAGTATAGCGTCATCGCCAAAAAAATCACCCTTGGAATTGCCATAATACACCAAATAGCCGGCAGTGTCTCTGTCCGCGCTGTTATTCCAGGAAAGCTCCACGGCCCCGTCCAGCGGAACGGCGGCGATAACCGAGGGCGGCCGGGGAGGCCCGTCGGGAATATAGGTGACGCGCAGCTCTTCCAGGTAGGGAGTGGTTTCCCCGTCTCCCGAGGGGTAGAATTCGGCGGCAAGCTGGAGATAACGGCCCCGGAGGTTTTCAAGATCCGCCCCCGGCTCGAAGGGGATCCAGGGAATACCCCCGGGATCGGGCGGGAAGGGGGTTTCCGATGTCCGGGCGAAAAAGCGTATCGCCGAATCGTCCGGGAAACTGAAAGCCCCGGAATCGGCGATTACCCGCGCCCTGCCGCCGGCTTTTCCCGCCGGGTAGCTTACGCGCCCGCCGCGCGCGTCTATCCTGGCGATCGCGCTGTTCCCCTCCCCCAGGTCCAGGAACCGGGTTTCCAGCCTGCCCCCGCCGCGGGGGTATTTCTGGAGGGGTGGGTTTTCCACGAACGAGCTGTAAAGCCGGAATTCGTCCATAATCCCCGTAAAACGGGCCCCCAAAACCAGCCTGCTCCCCAGACCGGTGACCGGGGTGAAAACCTCGCCCCCTTCCCGTCCCGAGGACGTAGCGTAAACTACGCTCTCGGTCCGGCCGTCAACCAGGTATTCGAGGAACCCGATGCCGGAATCGAAGCGGATCAGGTGGTGGGTCCAGGTCCGGGGGGTCACCGGGGTAATGCCGCTGAAGGAAAGCGACAGCCGGTCCCGGTCCTGCGGATCGGCGAAAAAATTTTGAAACGCCCATTGCAGGCGGTTCCTGGACACGAAAGCCTGAATGCGCTGGACCGAATGTGTGCCGTCGGCGGCGAGCCGGGTAGAGGACCAGAAGAGCACCTGCTCCCCGTTCTCCATGTTTTCGCCGTTCAGCCAGAATTCCAGGGTAAAATCCCCGATACGCCGGTCCGGGGCAAGCAGGGCCTGGGGCACGAGGGGGGCGATTACCAGGGGTTCCGCGTCCGCTACCGCAGTAAGTATATCCCTGGATACGCTCCCGGAAAAATGCACCGCCCCGGTGCCCGTCCTGGCCCAGCGCTGGGTCACGGCGCTCACCGTGCGATCGGATATCACCAGGTAACGGCCGGCCCTGTCGGAAAAGAGGTCGGGGCGTCCTTCGTCAAAACCAAGGGCGAGATCGGGCCCCGCGTCGTCCTGCCCCCGGGACAGGCCCTCCCCCCTGCCCGCCGCCAGCGCCATTACCGGCACGGACCGCACCGAAGGCGTTTCGGCAACGCCCTGCCGGACCACGGCCGCGTCCCAGCCGGCCTCGCCGCCGACAACAAGGATCTTTTCCCCCAGGGCGGGGAGACTACCGCAGATGCAAAAAAGCGCGTAAAATATAAATGGCAAACGAATTTTTCTTTTCATAGGTATTTTCCTATTGTCGGCATATACAAACATGAACGAAAGCCTTTCTGATAATTACACATCGCTTAAGGAAAGCGCCCGGAACGCCCCCCAGGAACCGGGGGTCTATATCATGAAGGACGAGGAAGGCCGGATCGTCTACATCGGCAAGGCGCGAATCCTGAAAAACCGGCTGAATTCCTATTTTGCCGGTGAAAAGGACGTTAAAACCGCGACCCTCCTGCGGCATGCCAGATCTATCGAGACCATCATCGTCGCCAATGAATACGAAGCCCTGCTCCTGGAAAACACCCTTATCAAGCAGCACACGCCGAAGTACAACATCAACCTGAAAGACGGCAAAACCTACCCGGTAATACGGATAAGCGCCGAGGAATTCCCCCGGATCTTCCGCACCCGCCATATTGTCGAGGACGGCTCCCGCTACTTCGGCCCTTTCCCGAACATCCAGGCCGTGGACACGATGCTGGATCTGGTGGACAAGATTTTCCCCCTGCGGAAATGCAGATCCTTCTGGGGCGCCTCCCCGAAAAAGCGGGCAAGCCCCTGCATGTACTACCGTATCGGCCGCTGCCAGGCCCCCTGCTGCGGCAGGATCGGCGCGGCGGAATACGCGGAAACGGTCAGGCGGGTTGAAAAGCTGCTCGAAGGGGAAACCGGGGCCCTGATCGTCGATCTTACCGGGCGCATGCACGACGCCGCCCGGGAACTTAAATTTGAGCGGGCGGCCCAGATTCGGAACGCCATCAGGGCAATCGGGGAACTGGCCCCGGATATTACCGTGGTGGACTTTGACCCCGAAGGCCGTGACTACATTGCCTGGGCGGGCGAGAGCGTGCTTACGACCTTTACGGTTTTCTCCATGAGGGGCGGCAAGATGACTGGGCGGGAGATCTTCCGCGCCCGTTCCGCTGCCGACGAGCGGGATTCCCTTGAAACCTTCATTGCCTCGTACTACAGCCCCGCCCACCCGCCGCCGCCCAGGATATACCTGGCCTCCGTCCCCGGCGAGGACCCCCTCTCCGGCACCCGCCGCTGGTTCCGCGATCAGTTCGGCTACGAGCCGGCCCTGCTTCCGCCCGACGAGCGCCGCCACCAGGCCGCGCTTGCCCTTGCCCGGCAAAACGCCGAGGAGGACATACGCCGGCGGGTCAGGGAACGGGGGGCCGGTCCGGCCCTGGACGAAATTAGGCAGGCCCTGTCCCTTAAAAACCGGCCCGAGCGTATCGAGGGCTTCGACATAGCCCAGCTCGACGGGAAACACCCGGTAGCCTCCCTGGTCTCGTTCAAGGACGGCGTCCCGGACCGGAAGAACTACCGCTATTTCAAACTCCGCACGGTAGTCGGGGTCGTGGACGACTTTGCCTCCATGCGCGAGGCGGTACACCGCCGCTATTCCCGGCTTATCCGGGAGGGGAAGGAACTGCCCGATCTGGTGCTTGTGGACGGGGGCATAGGCCAGGTGAACGCGGCCAGGGGGGTGATGGACGAACTCGGCGCCGACTGCGACGTGGCGGGGCTTGCCAAGCGGGACGAGGAACTCTGGCTCCCGCATACCGCGGAACCTGTCCGGCTTTCCAAGCGTTCCGAGGCGTTAAAAGTGCTCCAGTTTGTCCGGGACGAAACCCACCGCTTTGCCACTACCCTTAACCAGAAACTCCGGTCCGCCGATCTGATCTTCCCCGCCCTGGAATCGGTCGAGGGGATCGGGGCGAAGCGGGCGGCCGCGATCATGGAGGCTTTTACCAGCCTTGAAGCAATAGCTGCGGCGGCCCCGGAAGCCATCGCGGAAAAATGCCGCCTTGGCCTAAGCGCCGCCCGCGCCGTAAGGGCGGCCGCCGGACTTGCCCTGGAGGACCGCGCCGCTGCGGAAAAGCGCCTCGCGTCCGGCCTCGCCGGGGAACAGGGCCGGCCGCCGCAGGGTACGCGGCGCGGCAAGCCGCCGGCCGGCCGCCCCCCGGACAGCCGCAGCGCGGAAACCGGCGCGGCGCTGGCCCAAATGGCCGCGGAGGGCGAGCGGGGGTACCCGCAATAGCCCGCGCGGCGCGGCATTTCACGCGCGTATTGCGTTGACAATTGCGGCTTCCCCGGGTATAGTAAAGCAAGGTCCAGTAGCTCAGGGGATAGAGCGGCCGCCTCCT
>JAIRRR010000162.1 GCA_031255875.1 Treponema sp. | reverse complement strand
GCATTTTCGCAGCCCTTGGGCGAGAAAATGCAAGGTCTGTCCGCAAAGTAACCGACTTTGTGGACAGACACTAAATACTATACGGGGGAGTAAAAATGAAAAAAGCCCTTGTTATTGCCATTCCGGCGCTGCTTCTGTTTTCCTGCTTCAATCTGTTTTCCGGGGGAGCGCAGGGTAAAAACAGGAACAGTATCCCCGCTGCGGAATACCTTGGGAGCCGCGTTGCGGAACTGGACAGGGTCCTTTACGTGTACCGGGACTTTTACGACGGGATGAACAACTTTACCCAGAAGGCCTGGGTAGGCGACAGCGATTCTGATATCCCTGAAATGGACGAAGCCGCCCAGGCTCATTCGGGCATATCAGGCATCAGGGCCGGGCTCGACCTGTCCCGGCACTCCTGGGGCGGCTATATGTTTGTGAACGGCGTCCTTGCGCCGGGCGGGCAAGACCCCCAGGCGGATTTCGGCAATACCGATGCCGGTCTCGATCTTACGGGCGCTTCAAAACTGGTTTTCTACGCGAAAGGGGAATCCGGCGGGGAAAGGGTCGAGTTTTTTATGGGCGGCCTGGGCTGGAACGAGGGAACGGCGGAAGCGCCCTACGCGGACTCGTCGCCAAAGACAACCGGGGGGTATAAAACCCTTAGCAAAGACTGGCTGAAGTTTGAAATCCCCCTAAAGGGCCGGGATCTCAGCCGCATCGGCTGCGGTTTCGGATGGGTAACAAATAATACCAATAACCAGGGGAAACAGCGCGTAAACTTTTTTCTTGACGATATCCGTTACGAGTTTGACGAAAAACGGACGGGCCCCGTATTCCTGCAAAGCTACGCTTCGGCCGCGCCCGGCACCGACGACGCCATAATCAATAATTTCGCCTATCTTTACGACAACGCGGCGGCGGCCATGGCCCTGTCTTACGCGGGCAAGCATGAACAGGCGCGACGGATAGCGGACGCCATCGTTTATGCCGCTGATCACGACCGCAGCTATTCCGACGGCCGCCTCCGCAACGCCTATTCCGCGGGGGATCCCCGCAGTTTTACGGGCTGGCGCTCGGCAAGCGACGCCGAATTCGCCCGGCTCCCGGGTTTTTGGGACTCCGGCGATAAAGCCTGGTACGAGGATTTCTACGCTGTCTCAACTTCCACGGGCAACTGCGCCTGGGCGATTATGGCGCTCTGCGAAGTTTACCGCTGCGCCGGTCCGCCCGCCGGGGGCAAGTACCTTGAGGCGGCGAAGAAAATCGGCGATTTCGTCCTGGCCCTTGAAGATGCGGGTACGGGGAACCGCGGCTTCAAGGGCGGCTATGAGGGCTGGGAAGGGAGCGAAACAAGGGTGACGTATAAATCCACGGAGCACAATATCGACCTTGTCAGCGCGTTTGATTCCCTTTACCGGCTTTCAAATGAAGGGAAATACCGCGACGCCTCGGAGAGCGCCGGGGATTTTGTCCTTTCCATGTACGATGCCGAACGCCATTGCTTTTACACGGGAACCGGGGACGACGGCGTTACAGCCAACCGGGACGTGCTGCCCCTTGACTGCAATACCTGGGCCATATTGGCGTTGGGGGACAGTTTTACCGAAGGCGCAGAGCTGATGGAATTTGTTGAAAGGGAAATGGGGGCCTTCGGCGGGTACGATTTTAACAACGACCGGGACGGCGTCTGGTTCGAGGGGACCGCCCAGGCCGCCCTTGCGTACAAACAGATTGGGAATACGGAAAAGTACAACGCCATCCTCGGTTTCCTCAACTCACACGTGACGCCCGGGGGCGGCATTACCGCGGCGGACCGCGACGGCGTCAGCACGGGCTTTCTTGTGAGCGGCACGGACATTCCCTGGAACTACGGAAAGCGCGAACACCTCGGCGCTACGGCGTGGCTTGCCTTCGCGCAAATGGGCCGCAACCCGTTTTCGCCTATCGGTATCGAAGGGCAATGAGGGGCTGCCCGCCGGCATCGGCAACCCTGTAAGCAAAACGGAGGGATAAATGCCCGGCAAAACAGACGGCGGGGGCGCCTTCAAGGGCCGCTCCGGGCCCCCTGCCGGTACCTATACGGCCCGCGATTTTCTCTACGAGATAAGCGAAGGCGGGGGGCGGCCGGAAATTTGTATTGTTTTGATTACCGGGAATAAAAAAGCCTTGAAAATCCCCGGGAAGGTAAACAATATCCCCGTAACCAGGATAGGCGGCAACGCTTTCAGGGGCGCTGGAAAACTGCGGTCCCTGGCCATACCGGCGGGCGTCGCAAGAATCGGCGTGCAGCGGATTCCGGGCTGCTTTGGCCTGGAAAGTGTCACTGTCGATAAAAACAACAACGAATATTCAAGCATAGACGGCGTCTTGTTTGACAAGGCGGGCGAAACCCTGATCTATTACCCCTGCGGACGGAAAGGCGGCTACCGCGTGCCTCCCGGCGTCCGGCGCGTCGGCCCTTACGCTTTCTCGGACCGGCGCAATCTGGCCGGCATTATCCTGCCCCGGGGCCTCCTGGAAATCGGGGCGGAGGCTTTTGCGAACTGCGTTTTTGGCGGGCAGCTTGATCTGCCGCCAGGCCTCCGTCGGATCGGGGCGGGCGCTTTTTCCGGGTGCGCTTCCATTACCTCCGTCGCCGTTCCCCCGGTAACGGAAATTGCCGGCCGTACTTTCGGCGGCTGTAGATCGCTTGCTTCCGCTGTTATTTCCTGCGGCGTTACCGCAATCGGCGATTCCGCGTTTGACGGCTGCGTATCCCTTGTTTCGGCGGCAATTCCCGAAAGCGTAAAATCAATCGGCGTTTTTGCCTTCCGGGGATGCGCCGGCCTGGAATCGGTCTCGATACCTCATTCTGTCGAAAAAATAGACAAAGACGCTTTTAACGGCTGTGAAAAGCTGAACAGGGAAAACATTTCCCGGGACGGGGTCTTTTACGACAAAACCGGCAAAGAACTGGTCGCGTGCCTTAAGGAAAAAGCCGGGACCTGCGTTATCCCCGAAGGAGTTGCGGTTATCAGGAACGGCGCCTTTAGGGACTGCCCGGGCCTGACATCGATTGTTTTCCCCAAAAGCCTTTGCAGTATCGGCGAAACAGCCTTTGGCAACTGCCCCGGCCTTGACGGAGAAACCAGGGCGCAAATAAAGAGGATAACCGATAAAGAAACGGAGGCCGTAAAAGACTTTGTATGCCTTCCCGCCGGGGAATCCTGGGCGCTTCATGCCGATGAAAATACCTGCGAGATAACAGGCTACTGCGGGAAAGGCGGCCATGTGGATATCCCCGGAATTATAAAAGGAAACAGAGTCGTATATATAGAGTCCGGCGCGTTTGAGAACCGGGAAAATATAAGCTCCGTCAGCATACCTGATACGGTAACGCATATCCAAAGCCGCGCCTTCAAGGGCTGTACGGGCCTTAGGGAAATAACCATTCCGGCTTCGGTCAGGGTTATAGGAGAAAACGCCTTCGCCGGCTGCAGCAATCTTGCCGAGAGGTCCCGCAAGGCTATACGCGCACGCTTCGGCGAAGCTCCGTTTCACTGCGTAGACACCGTCGGTTCTGACGACGGCGGGGACGGGCTGCGGCTATGACGCTAAAAATAAAGCGGCTCGTCCCTGCCTACAACATTGATAAAACAAATGCAGGCGTTTTCGGCATTCGGTATTTGTTTTACGATTATGCCTTCCACCGGGGTATGGCCCACGATCTGGGAATAACCGGGCAGGGCATCGGAGAGCAGGGATTCGGGGCGTATCCAGAGGGGCCCTTGGGTTATATCGTTGCCATACGAGTCAGCGCCGCAAAAGACCAGGAGCCTGGGGTTCTTCCTGAAGCGCCGGTTTATGTCCAGGGGATCGGCGATACCGCGCAGGCTGAGAAAGGTTTTTGATATCCC
>JAIRRR010000047.1 GCA_031255875.1 Treponema sp. | reverse complement strand
GGCCCGGATCTTGTCCGGGGAAGCCAACTGTATCATTATCGAGTCGAAATCCTGAATATCCCGCATTTTAGCTCCTATTTGGGTGTTTTACGCGGCCATCCGGCTGCGCTATCTCTTTTATGCGCAAAGCGCAACAAACTCCTGGGGCCGGGGCTTTCTTTAAGGCACAATACCCCCGGATTATAGCCTGATATACAAATCTTACCACGGAAAATCATTCGTTGCAAGGGGCCGCGTTGCCCTTGCCCCCGGGACGGCGGTCATGGTATTCTTTGGGCCGGACAGGGGGAAGGAAATATGCGGATAGTATGCCTGGACCTTGAGGGGGTGCTGGTTCCTGAAATTTGGATAGCCGTCGCGGACGCGGCCGGCATCCCCGAACTCAGGCGGACCACCAGGGACGAGCCGGACTACGACAAGCTCATGCGGTCCAGGCTTGGCCTGCTGGACAGGAACGGGCTCAAACTGCCGGATATACAGAAGGTGATCGGGGGGCTCGATCCCCTGGAGGGGGCTGCGGACTTTGTCGGGGAAATCCGCAGGCGCGCCGAGCTTATCGTCCTGTCGGACACCTTCACGCAGTTCGCCAAACCGCTGATGGCAAAACTCGGCTACCCCGCGCTGCTCTGCAACTCCCTCGCCGTTTCGGGCGACGGTACCGTCACCGGCTACAAACTCCGCCAGCAGGACGGGAAGAAACGCGCGGTCATAGCCTTTAAATCCATCAACCTGGAGGTTTTCGCCGCCGGGGATTCCTTCAACGACCTTGGGATGATCCGTGAAGCCGACGCCGGCTGCCTTTTCCGCGCCCCGGAATCGATACGCCAATCGGAGAAGGACATCCCCTGCGCGGATACGTACCCCGCGCTGCTTGAACGGATAGACGCGTTTCTCGGCGGGCCCTCCGCATCACCGGTCTAGCAATTTGCGGAGCGCCGCATCGTCGTGGCGCCAGCCCGGGGAAACCTTGACCCGCAGATCAAGCTCTATCTTCCAGTCAAAGATACGCTTCAAATCCGCGAGCGCCTCTTCCCTGATGGCCTTGATCATCCTGCCGCCCTTCCCCACGATCATGCCCTTCTGCGATTCTCGCTCGGTAACGATAAAGGCGCGGACCCAGAGCTTGGTTCCGTTCCCCCGGAGTTCCGCGTCCGCCACGTCCACGTAAAGCGAGTGGGGCAGTTCCTGGCGCAGGCGGTTGATGGCCTTTTCCCGGATAATTTCGGCAACGCGGAAGGCCGGATCCTGGTCCGTGTAGTATTCCTCCGGGTAAAAAGGATCGCCGGGCCCGACCAGGGAAAAGAGGCGTTCGAGCAGCGCTTCCGTACCCTCGTTCCGCAGGGCCGAAACCGGGAAACAGCGATCCTGCCCCAGGCCGGGCAGCTGTGCCCGAAGGAATTCCTCCACAGCCTCCCGGCGGGCGGCGCGGCTGTCGGTTTTGTTGATCGCCGCCAGGATCCGGCCCTCGTCGCCCCTGAGCCGCGCGGCAACGGCCTCTTCTTCGGCGCCGGGGGGGCGGGTCGAATCAAGCACGTAGAGCACCAGGTCCGCCTCCGCCTGGGCCCGCCCGGCCACATCGGCAAGTTTCCGGTTGAACTTCCGCTCCGAAAGGTGCTGGCCGGGCGTGTCCACGAACACAAGCTGGCCCTCTTTCCGGTTTACAATCCCCCGTATCGCGTTGCGGGTGGTCTGGGGAACGGGACTCACAATCGCTACTTTTTCGCCGCAAAGGGCGTTGACCAGCGTGGACTTTCCGGCAGACGGCCTTCCCACCACCGCCACAAACGCCGCCTTCGTGTCACCCATTCCCGGTACTTATCACCTGGTCCCCGGGGCGCACGTAGATCCGCGTCCCCGGCGGCACCGACTCGGTAAGCCACACATTCCCCCCGATAATGCTCCCCCTGCCGATTACCGTCGCGCCGCCCAGAATCGTCGCGTTGGAATAAATGGTTACGTCGTCTTCGATAGTGGGGTGACGCTTCCTGTCCGCCGCCTCCTTTTTCACCGAAAGGGCGCCCAGGGTGACCCCCTGGTATATCTTGACATTCTTCCCGATGACCGTAGTCTCGCCGATCACCACCCCGGTCCCGTGATCGATAAAAAACGAATCGCCTATTACCGCGCCGGGGTGTATGTCTATGCCGGTACTGCTGTGTACCATCTCGCTCATCATTCGGGGGATGAGGGGGATCTGGCGGGCCCAGAAAAAGTGCGCCAGGCGGTGGACTACAATGGCCTGAAAGCCGGGGTAGGAAAGTATCACTTCCGCAGCGCTCTTGGCCGCCGGATCCCCCCGGAACGCGGCCTCCATGTCCAGCGCCAGGGCCGCGCGGATATTCGGTATCTCCTCAAAAAATTCCTCGACAATAAGTTCCGCCGCCGCGCGGCAGCCTTTCCGGCCGCAGGAAAAATCCCCCGAACCCCGGCGCACCGAAAAGCCTATGCTTTTTTCCGCCTCCCGGACAAGCTCCCGGGCCAGGTGGTAGACCTTTTCGGCGGTGATATGGCCCAGGTTGTCCCGGGACAATTCCCCGCCCTCCCTGAAACCGGGAAATATAAGCCCGTCCAGCCCGCTGAGTATGTCCTGAACAGCCAGGCGGCTGGGAAGATTGTCCCTTCCGGCGTGGTTTACCAGGCCGCGGGACCCGTAAGAACCGACCAGCGCGGCAATACTTTTGTTCAGTCTCTGCATGCTGCCCCTCCGGAACACGTTCCATTATCCTGATAATCCGCGCTTTTTCAAGTTGTCGTGTTTGTGCCGGGGCGCGATTCGGTCTCTTGACAACTACACGGTGATTAAGTATATTCTGTTTATGGCTGAGGAAATTTTGCGCGAACCGCAGATGGGGCTTACTTTTGAGAAGGTCTGGGCCTTGTTCCAGGAATCGGAGCGCCGTTTCCAGGAGATGATGGACCGGATGATGCAGGAAACGGACCG
>JAIRRR010000202.1 GCA_031255875.1 Treponema sp. | reverse complement strand
ACGGTATCAATCGCGGGCCAGGAGCGGCTCCTCGACTTTTGGCAGCAGCTCGAAACCACCGACTCCGACGGGAGGAAAACCAGGGTCTACCAATACTACGTTGTCTACGCCTGCGATCCTGACGTGTGGAGCCAGCTGGTGGCGAAGTACCTGCTTGACGTAACCGGCAGCATACAGGATCAAAGGACCAAGCAGACCATCGCCTCCATGTTCAGCGAAATCGACGCGGAAACCCGCTATGAAAGGGAGAGATCGGAAGCGGAATTCGCCGCCGAAATCCGCGCCCAGCAGTCGGCCCTGCAATCCCCCATACCTCCGGCGGCCCAGAGGGATGCCTACCGCTCGGGCGACCCCGTCAAAATCGCCGCGGCCAGCGTTACCAAAGAGGACGCGGACTATATCGCCGCCCTGGCCGCCATTGCCGGGCTGGAATAGAAAGCGTATCCCGGCCTACGGGGTTCCGGGCGGGCGCGGGCGACCGCCCGGTTCCGCCCGGCCCAATGGCGCGAATGAAAAATGAACCAGCCCCGCCGCAGGGCCCGAACCGGGGGCACGCCCGGCCCCGTGCGGCGCGGGTATTATGCCGGGCTGAAACCGCCCCGGAGGCGCTCCCGCAAGCCGGCGGGCCGGTTCCCGGATATTACGCCCGCTCCCTCCAATAAACAACAGAAAACCGGGCCTTTCCCGAAACCAACGGGAGGGCCGTTTTGCTTCGGAAAGGCACCCGGCACTGAAAATTGTGCATTTTGGTAGGTTACTTGCCGGGGCAGCCATCTTACCCTGTACCCATGAACAATGAAATCCGGGTACATAACTCCTTACACACCCTTATCCCCTTTGAGGACTTTAAGGCGATCCTCGGCACAGACGACCGGGAAGATGCTTTAAGCCGGTATTGCCTTATCACCGCCACCCACGCCATAGAGCAATACTGCAAGCGGCGGCTTTTACGCGCGAAGCGGTCTGAATTCCTCCCCTTCTATGGGGACTACATCTTTCCCCTGCGGGATTACCCGGTACGGGAAGTTGAGTTGTGCTGCGCACAACTTTACGCGGCCTACCAAACCCACGCCCTGAAAGAGGCAATCATCGTTGAACCTGGCTCATACCACACGATACCGGGCTGCGGGGAGCTTGAGGATATTCCTTTCTGCCTTTCGGTTTCTCCTGCATTGCGTCTTGTCCGGGAACTGTCGGGCCTGAAAGTGCATTACCGGGCGGGATACGTGCCGGGCAAGGCCCCGCCTGATTTGGCCTCGGCCTGTCTGGAACTGGCGGCGGGGCCTAACGCTTTTGTTTTGATATGGGAATTTACCTGGCCCCACGCCGTGCTACATTTCTGGGCAAACACGCTCATCGGTTCGCGTGCATTATCGGGCGTGGAACATGAGCCGCTACCGGGGGCCTCCCCCGCGAAGCGGGTTCTTGATTGGCATGACAGGGAATGTCCGGGGGAGCGGGAAAGACGGGGAGCATCTGGAAATGTCCATGCCGGAGAACGTGCGGGGGCTTTTAGAACCGTACCGGCAAAGGACCGTATAGGAATGACGGATATGACGGATAAAGAAGGTTTACTTACAGAAGAAAAATTACTGAATTCGTTTAAAAAACTCCTTTCCGGGCGGGTGAATGAGCTTTTGGGGGAAACGGAATACCCCATGCCGCCCATTGAGTTTGTATAGAAGCGGTTCCGCCGTGGTTCCGGTCATAGCCCTTTCCACCTGTGAACGGTCTGAAAAAGAACGGATTATCCGCATGGACGCTTACACCCTGACCATAGCTTTTGCCGTGCCGGAAAGCCCTGACGGGGAGCGGAACTGCTACGCCTACGCCGGAGCCGTGGTCACGGCGTTGAACGAAAATCCTGCCCTGGGCGGGGTGGCGGACAAGGCGGTTCTGTCGGGGAAGAAGTATGTGCCTCCGAAACAAAGCGGAACCGGGGGGGATTGGGAGGTTATTCTTGCATTGCGCATAACGGTTGAAAATCAGCATCCGTGCTGATTTTCAACTTAGGGGTTTTGCATAGCAAAACTCCAAGGAATTTATTACAGCCGCCCTCCGTGGCGGCGGGAGAAAAAATGCTGGTTAACGGCTGTGATTGTCTGATTGCGATCGAAACCCAATACCGGGAAATAGTGCAATTCGGCGAAGCCGAATTGCCAGGCAGAAATACCGCGCATTTCTGCGGGATCCCCTACTCCGTGAAAACCCTGCGGGAAGCGGTTTCTTTGCTGGTTGAGGAAGCCGCCATTGAGGGGGACGGCTCCTGCGGGGTTATCCGCAGGAGCGGCGGGGTAACCGGGTGCGTGGTAACGCCGCTGACCATCGGGACGACCCCCCTCTTGCTCTATCTGGCTATGGGAAGTTCGGGGCTGCCGCTGTATGCGTCAGAAAGCCGGAACATCTACCTCTGCTCCGGGACAAGTACGAGTACCGCCATTACGGGATGTTCCGCATAACGCTGACCCGGCTGGCGCTGGTATCCGATGAAACGGTGGTGGATTGCGCCGATAGCGTCATCGGCCCCCTGCGGTATTACGTTGCGGGGACAGTACAAGCGGAGGTATTTACCACTGACGGGGGAGTGCTGTAAAAACGGCATCCGTGCCGTTTTTACAGCTTGGAGTTTTTTCAAAAACTCCACCTAAAGCATTTGAAACACAAGAACCCGCTTGCGCGGGGGAAGTCCGTGGCGGGGAGGAAACATGAAGTTTTACGAGATCGACCATGCCTTGCAAGAAGCTATTACCGCCGCCGATAAGGCGGTGCGGGTGCGGATAGACATTGATTTTACCGGGGACGGCGGTTTTGAGAGCGTCTTTGAACAGGATATTTTGGAAGCTGATTTTTACGGCCTGAAAGAAGCTGCCGGGGGAACCTCGGCTAGGGAGGAAGTGCTGTTCGATAACCCCCAGGGGATTTACGCTTATACGGGCCTTGAAAAATTTAACGACAATAAAGATTTCTTCGAGGCCCACGCCGTGTCAAATTTACCGGAGGGACACGCTCAACGTTTCGCGTGCCGTTCCTGGGCGGGGGCCGGGCCGGGGACACAAGTAAAAGTCTCATTTTCCCTGGGTGAAGGGCTGCCGTGGTTTGAGCGGTTTATTTTTTATCTTGACAATAAGGGCATACAGGATATCCGGGGGCCGGGCCGCAAGCGGTGTGTCCGGCTGGGGCTGCGGGACTTGTCGGCGCGGTTACGCAAGACTGATGAAGCGTGGGACCGTGTTGTCATCTTCTGATATTTTGCAGTATACTGAGCCTGTTCCAAAACCCGGCGGGGAACCCCCGGTTCGGCAGGAGGACAGCCCCTGGCTTGAGAGCGCCCGGCAGAGTTGTTCGGAAACCCCGCTTGTAACAAGTTCAATAGTCCTAAAACCAGGCGGGTTTTGGGGCAGGATCAACGAACCGGCCGTTGTTTCATGGTTTAGCCTTTTGGAACTACCCGGCCCGGCGCAATACGGATGCATGAATGGCGGATAAAACATTTAACATAGTTTTTGAAATCGAGGGCGGCGGGGAAGCCGCCGCGTCT
>JAIRRR010000183.1 GCA_031255875.1 Treponema sp. | reverse complement strand
GTGTCCGTCCCCCTTTCCATAGTGGATTCCGTGCTCATAGCCCTGGGCCGGGAAACCCGCTTTTTCCGGGGGGTTGAGCTTGAATTTACCGTCCCCCAGAATTATCTGCGCTACCGGGGTAGCCTGGCCCTGTCCGTGTACGGGGAGCTTGACAAGGCGCCGGAAGCCGGAATTGCCGATCTCCGCGCCCGCCAAATTTTCATGGAGCCCATACCGAACAAGATACAGTCCGTTTACCATATCCCCATCAGGCAGCGCCACGGGTTCAGGCCGAGCCCGTATGTGTCGGTGCTTCCCGTCACGCTCCCTTCTTCCTTCCCCCTGCTCTTCAGGGTGATGCCGGTAATCAAAGGCCTTACCGACGAGGTGGAAGCCCTGGGTTTTGTCCTGCATGTGAGGCCCATCCTGAGCGACGAGGGCGCGGTCCGCGTTGTCCCCCGTTATCCGGACAATCTGCCGGACAAGCCGTATACCCTTTTGATAGACGACGAAGTGATCGACCGCCCCCGTGAAGAGCATGTCTTGCGGGAGGGGGAACACCACCTGGTCATCCTCTCCGACGATTACCGCAATGAAAACCGGGTTTTTATGGTGGAGCGGGGCAGAATTCTGGAACTTGGCATCAACCTCCAGGATCCGACCCCCCTCGTCGTCTTTGAAGCCCCGGAAAACGCCCGCATATACCTTGACAACGTGCCCGTTGATCCCGGCCGCCCCCTTCCGGTGGGGCCCGGCCCCCACGAGGTCCGTTTCCAGCTCAGCGATTACGCGGTGGTAAAGCCCCTTCTGGTGCAGAAAGGCAAGACCTACCGCGTGGCCATGTCCGTAGACCTGATCGTTACCGAGACAGACTAAAGGAGGGATGCGGGAACCCCGGCAGGGTGCCCGGAAGCCCCGAATTCAGGGAGAGGAGCGGCCCGCCTGTCGGCCTGTTGCGGCGGCATATAAAAAGGCCGGCGCTCGTCTTTCGACTCACACCGGCCCTGCCCTTGAGGCATGTCGGAAGTATAGTGATTTGGGAGGGGAACTATAAGTCCGACAGATTATTTATCGGCTGCCTATCTGGAATACTTAAATCTTTTTTTCATAATACGCAGATTTCTTAAAAAAGTCAAATTTTTCCCTGGAAAATACCGATTAGTGAGTATGCCGATTTTTTTGCTCCCCCTCCCGGTTTTGGCGATGGCGGGGATTCTGTACTTTATCGTGTCAGGGAAATCCGCGCCGGCCGTCCGCAGGGTTGCGGTTATCGCCTTTATTCTGGCTGTTTTCACCATCCTGGTCTGTTCCTTCTTTGTGCTGGGCCGCGGCACCGCGCCGGCCGGCCCCTATTATTCCCCGGACGGGGAGGATCCCGGAGCGCCGGCCCCGCCTCCGGATATTGCCCTTGCCGCCGGGATGATCCTGATCTTCATCATCTTCGTAATCTTCATCGTCCTTGCCGCCCGGGGCGAGCAGAAACGGCGGAAAAACGGATAGCGGCAGTGCCGGCTTCAAGCGAGGGCCCTTTCCCGGGGGAATCCGGGCCTTCCCCCGCACTCCTCCGCGTAAACGGCCTGAAACAGTACTTTTACCGGAAGGGCGGCAGGGCCGCGCCGGTAAAGGCCGTGGACGGGGTAAGCTTTTCCCTGCACCACGGCGAAACCCTTGGCCTGGTGGGGGAATCGGGCTGCGGCAAGTCTACCCTGGCCCGCAGTATCCTGAGGATCTACACGCCGACAGGCGGGCAGATCCTCTTCGAGGGGGGCGATATTACCCGCCTCTCCCGGCGCGAAATGCGGCCCTACCGCAAAAAGATGCAGATGATCTTCCAAGACCCCCTTTCCTCGCTCGATCCCCGCATGACCGTCGGCGAAATACTTTCGGAACCCCTCATCGGCAATAGAATCGACAAGAGCCGCGCCGAAAGGTTCCTCCGCGCCGGGGAAATTCTGGAGCAGGTGGGGCTTTCCCGCGACGCGCTCGGCCGCTACCCGAAAGAATTTTCCGGGGGCCAGTGCCAGCGCGTCGGCGTCGCCCGCGCGCTTATCACCAGGCCCCGCCTGGTCGTGTGCGACGAGCCGGTTTCCTCCCTGGACCTGTCGATACGCTCGCAGATCGTCAACCTGCTGCTGGATTTCCAGAAGGAACTCGGCTGCGCGTATATCTTTATTACCCACGACCTTTCCGTGCTGCGCAGCGTTTCCGGCCGGGTGGCGGTGATGTACCTGGGCCGTATTGTGGAAATCTGCCCGGGCGCGGAAATTTCCGCCGCCCTGCACCCCTACACGCAGGCGCTGCTCGAGGCGGTCCCGGCCCGGAACCCGCGCCTTGCCCGGCAGAAAGGCCGCCCGCCCGCCGCCGGGGAAGTCCCGGACCCCGCGTCCCCGCCCGAAGGCTGCTGCTTCCACCCCCGCTGCCGCCGCGCCATGCCGGTATGCGAAAAAACGCCTCCTGAAACCAGGGCGATCGGCAGCCGCCTGGTTTCCTGTCATCTGTATTGAAGTTCCTTTGGCAAAATCCGGCGGCGGGCAGAAAAATACCGGGGGACGGCGCGCTTCCGTGCGACGCAGGCCGCGCGGCGCCCCCCGGTAAGAATGGAGAGCCGGCCAATAATGTCCGAAATCCGCTGGATATGGCCGACAGCCAGCGGCACATGTTGGTTTGCCGAGAGAGGTAGCGGCGAACCTGTTTATATGTTAGCTAAATATAACAAAAGAGTCAAGCGAATTTTGAAGAAAATTTCAAAAAAATGAAAAAATTACGGCTGTTTACCTGGAAATCCCGGTATTCACGATGTTGGCCGGCTCCTCGCCCCGCTCGACGCGCCCGACATTTTGCCATATATTCTTGTGCGCCCGCATAAAGCTGCCCGTGGTAATGCCCCCCAGGTGAGGGGCGAAAATGACCCGGTCTTTGCAGCTTTCGGGCAGATCGATCAGGGGGTGGTCCGCCGGCACCGGCTCGGGGTACAGGGTGTCGAAGGCGGCCCCCGCAATCTTCCCGGCGACAAGCGCCTCCCTGAGCGCGAGGTTATCGACAATCTCGCCCCGCGCGGTGTTGACCAGGAACGCGGAGGGCTTCATCCTGCCGAGGAAGCCCGCGCCGATCAGGCCGGCGGTTTCCGGCGTTACCGATGCGTGTACGGAGACGATGTCCGACAGGGCCGCCAGTTCTTCCAGGGCGGCGTAGCGGACGCCGAATTCCTCCTCGGTTTCCTTGGGTTTTCGGCGCGGGGTGTAATAGAAGAGCCGGCATCCGAAAGCCCCCAGGCGGGCGGCCGTCGCCTTTGCTATGTCCCCGAAGCCGATAAGGCCGACCGCGCAGCCGCCCAGCTCGGCGATCCCCTCTACCATCGAGCGCTCCTTCATCTGTATCTGGCGGCCGGCGCGCACTTCGCGGTCCCCGGCGATTGCCTTGCGCAGAAGCGCCAGCATCAGGAGGATCGCCTGTTCCGCGACCGCCGCGGCGTTGCAGCCCTTGTTGTTGCAGACGAATATGTCCCTCTCGGATGCGGCCTGCAGGTCGATTTTGTCGTAGGCCACGCCCTCGGAATGGATCATCTTGAGGCCGGGCATCTTTTCAATGAGCGCGCGGCTTACCGGGGCGATCGCGTCCGCCAGAATAATCCCCGCGTCACCCCCGGCGGCAAGCAGTTCCCCGTCGGCGGCGCCTCTCCGGCAAAAGACAAGCGCATCCCCCCGCTTTTCAAGCTCGACCGGGGCAAATTTCTCGTACCTGTCCCTGTTCCCGATAACCAGTATTTTCACGCGCCTGCCTCCTCTTCCCAACCCTACCACAAAACCCGCCCGGTTTTAACCACTGGCCCTCGCGGGCAAAAGCGGGAATTCCTGAATTGCGGTCTTGAACACTTGAAATCTTTTCGTTTTTTTTATACTCTTTGGGTATAAGATCTTCCTTCGAAACCCGGTTGTTCGGGGGAAGGCGTCCGTAAAGGCGGTTGGGCCCGAAACCAGGCCGTCCCGCTTTTAATGTAAATCCATCTGCGTAATTGGGGGTATTTATGAAAATTGCGATTAACGGTTTTGGCCGCATTGGCCGTCTCGTGTTCCAGGCCCTTGTCGATCAGGGGCTGCTTGGAAAAGACAAAATCGATGTAGTAGCGGTGGTTGATATTTCCACCGACGCGAAATATTTTGCCTATCAGCTTAAATACGACTCTACCCAGGGCCGAATGAAGGCCGACATCGCCGGCGCCGACGACGAGCTCATCGTAAACGGGCACAAGATCAAATGCCTCAACGGCAGAAACTACAAGGGGATCAGCGAGCTTCCCTGGAAGGAACTGGGGATAGACTACGTGGTGGAATCCACGGGGCTTTACGCCAACGAAAAGTCCTACGGCCATATCGAGGCCGGGGCCAAAAAGGTCATTATTTCCGCGCCCGCCAAGTCCGGCGATGAATCCAAGCCCATCAAGACCTTTGTCATGGGCGTAAACAACGAGGATTACGATCCTGCCAAGCATCACGTGCTTTCCAACGCGAGTTGCACCACGAACTGCCTCGCGCCCCTGGTCCACGTGATCCTCAAGGAAGGGTTCGGCGTTGAAACCGGCCTGATGACCACCATCCACTCCTATACGGCCACCCAGAAAACCGTGGACGGGCCTTCCAACAAGGACTGGCGGGGCGGCCGGGCCGCAGCCATCAACATCATCCCCTCCACGACCGGCGCGGCGAAAGCTGTCGGGGAAGTGCTTCCCTCCACCAAGGGCAAGCTTACCGGGATGAGTTTCAGGATCCCCACCCCCACCGGCTCCGTGGTTGACCTTACCTTCCGCACGGTAAAAGACACTTCCATCGAGGAAATCAACGCCGCGTTCAAGAAGGCTTCCGAAAGCTACCTCAAGGGCGTTCTGTTCTACGCAGACGAGGAAATCGTCTCCACCGACATTATCCATAACGCCAATACCTCGATTTACGACAGCCTGGCCACCTTGCAGAACAACCTGCCCGGGGAAAAGCGCTTCTTCAAGGTAGTTTCCTGGTACGATAACGAATGGGGCTATTCGAACAAGGTAGTCGATCTGCTCAAGTACATCGATTCGAAAAAGTAGGCTGCAAGATGAATCCGGCTGAGCTTGTTCCGAAACCCGTCCGGCCTGCACCTTTGCTTTGACGGAGCAAGCTCAGTTAAAGACGCTTTAAAGCTCCGCCCCGGCGGGGCTTTTTGCTGGGAGTTGCGGGGCTTGCCCCGGAAAAGTATTAAAAAAGTATTAAATTTGCAAACTTTGCAAGGGGCCGGCTGATCGGAATAGCTGCGTAAATACGCGGGAATTCCGCCAGGATCCTCCGGCCTCCCGGCGGGCGCGCGGATCGTTTTGCGCTCCCGTGTTCGAATAACCGGCAGACGCCAAAAGCGGAGGTAAATCCATGGCAATCAAAACCGTAAAAGATGTCGATCTCAAGGGCAAGCGTGTTATTATGCGGGTGGACTTCAACGTCCCCATGAAAGACGGGGCCGTCCAGGACGATACCCGTATCACGGCCGCCCTCCCAACCATCAGGTACATTCTGGACCAGGGGGCGAAAAGCCTTACCCTGATGAGCCACCTGGGGGATCCGGCCAAGGACGCGAAGAAGGCCCGGGAAAAGGCCGAAAAGGACGGCAGGGCTTTTGACGAGGCGGCCTACATCAAGGGCAAGCACCGCCTTGCCCCGGTGGCGGCCTATCTGGCGCAAAAGCTCGGCAGGGAGGTGATCTTCGCCGGGGAAGACGGGGACTACGGCAAGAAGGCCTTTATCGAAGGCCAGGCGGACGGTTCCGTCATCATGCTGGAAAACACCCGGTTCCACAAGGAGGAGACCTCCAAAGAAGGGGCCGACCGGGACAAACTTGCCCGGGAGCTGGCCTCTTACGGCGAAATTTTCGTGAACGACGCCTTCGGGACGGCCCACCGGGACCATGCCTCTACCGCCTCGATTGCCAAATTCGTGCCGGTGTCGGTGGCGGGCTTTCTGATGGAAAAAGAGGCGGATTACCTTGAGCCCATTGTGACGGACCCGCAAAAGCCCCTGGTCGCCATTATCGGCGGGGCGAAGGTTTCCTCGAAAATCGCCGTGCTGGAAAGCCTGCTCAGGAACGCAGGGGCCCTGGTCATAGGCGGCGGCATGGCCTATACCTTCCTGAAGGCCCAGGGCCATAAAATAGGCAAATCCCTTGTGGAGGACGACCAGCTTGATACCGCCAAAAAAATACTTGCCGCCGCAGAAAAGGCCGGCGCGGAGATCGTCCTCCCGGTGGACCAGGTGGGCGCCGGGGCTTTCGACGCCGCCGCGAAGCCCGTGCCGGTTGACGGCGCCGATCTCCCGGACGATCTTATGGGCCTTGACGTGGGCCCCAGGACCGTGGCGAAGTACAAAGAGGTCCTTGCCAGGGCCAAAACCATAGTGTGGAACGGCCCGGTGGGCGTCTTTGAATTTGACGCCTTTGCCAAAGGCACCGAAGAAGTAGCCAAACTGGTTGCCGAATGTACCGGCAGGGGGGCTATTACCGTGGTGGGCGGCGGCGACTCGGTTGCCGCAGTAAACAAATTCGGCCTTGCCGCGAAGATGAGCCATGTTTCAACCGGCGGCGGCGCGTCCCTGGAACTGCTCGAGGGCAAGAAACTTCCCGGCATCGAAGTCTGCCGGGGCTAAGGAGAAACGAAGATGCGTGAATACTATATCGCGGGAAACTGGAAGATGCACAAGACGCGGGCGGAGGCGGCGGAGCTTGCCAGGGCCCTGGTAGGCCAGCTTAAGGACGGGAAGCACAAGTACCTGGTTGCGCCCAGCTTTACCTTGCTCGAAACCGTGGCGGCCATAGTCAAAGGTACCAATATCAGGCTCGGGGCGCAGAACGCCGCAGCCGAGGAGCAGGGCGCCCATACCGGGGAGGTTTCGGTACTGCAGCTCAAGGACCTGGGCGTTCAGACCGTGATTCTGGGCCACAGCGAAAGGCGGCATACTTACGGGGAAGACGACGCGCTCATAAACAAGAAGCTGAAGCTCGCCCTGCGGCACGGCCTTGAGGTAATCCTCTGCGTGGGGGAACTTTTGGAAGAGCGGGAAGCGGGCAGGGCGGAAGCCGTCTGCGAGACCCAGACCGTGAAGGGCCTTGAGGGAGTCGCCGCCGGTGACCTTGGCCGGGTGGTGATAGCCTACGAGCCGGTGTGGGCCATAGGCACGGGCAAGACCGCCACCCCGGAAGACGCGGACGCCATCCACGCCTATATCAGAGGGGTAATCGGCAAACTCTACGGCCCGGAAGCCGCCGGTAAAATCATCATCCAGTACGGCGGTTCGGTAAAACCGGAAAACGCCGCCCAGCTTATGGCGAAGGAGAATATCGACGGCGCCCTGGTAGGCGGCGCGGCGCTTAAAACGGAGACTTTTGTGCCTATCGCGAAATTCAGTTAGACCCAGGAGACATGCGGAACCGCCATGGCGGAAGACAAAACAAAGCCCAAAGACGGGTTTCTTGATAATTTCGCCGTGTTCCTTTTTTCAGGCTCAGCCCTGCTGGTCCTGATTATTTCGGTTATTACCGCAGCCTTTACCTACTATATCGCCGCCTGCTATATAGACGCCCTTGCCGCCCGGGTCCTGGCAAACTCCCGTTCCGCCGCAGCGCTGGTCAGCGCGGAAGAACTGGCGCGGTTCAGGACGCCGGCGGATATGGAAGGCCCCCGGTATGCGGAGCTTAAAGGGCGGCTCATCCGTTTCGCGGAAGAGTACGACCTGGTCTTCGTGTACTACTATTACAAGAACGACGACGGGCTGATCCAGGCCGTCATTGACAGCGATACGGGCGAAAACTCCTACAGCCTCGCGACCGAACCCATGGAGCCGGAACCGGATATTGAAATTGTTTACCGCGAGGGCCGCGCCGCCGCTACGGATCTGGGAATCTATTCCACCGGCTGGTCCGGGCTGCTTTCCGCCTTCGCGCCGGTTTTTGATTCTTCGGGCAAGGTCGCTTTTATTGCCGGCGTGGATGTCCTGGATACGCGGCTCGTCAGCACCCGCAAGCTGGGGCGGGTCCTTTCGGCGCTGCTGGTAGTATCGCTTGTTTTCCTCATTATCGCGGGATTCCTCATCTACTTTCACTACCGGAAGAAGGAATCCCTGCTCAACCGCCGCCTTGACCAGCAGAAAGTCATGTCGGAACTGGCGAGGATTTTCATTTCCCTCCAGGATACCCCGGCGCTCATCAACAAGGCGCTCAAGATAGCCGGGGAATTCCTCGAGGTAACCCGCATGCTCATCAGCAGGCCCGAAAAGGACAGCGCGCTGAGCACCCTGGCCTATGTATGGCAGACTGTGGACACGATAGTTACCGCCCCCCAAAAGGAGGGCCTTAACGGCGTAATCAGCAGTTTCCCGGAAACCGAACCCCGGGACGGCGCGGCCCCGGTCATTTTCTGCAACGACATTTTCCAGGATCCCCGTTACGCGGTAATGGGTACCGTGGGGGCTAGGGCGTTCATCATGGCCCCGCTTTACGTGGACGGCAAATTCTGGGCCGTGCTTGTGGTCGAGGAGTGCATGCGGGCCCGGAAATGGACCGAAAGCAACCGGCAGCTTGTCAGCACTGTCGGCAGCGTTATTGCCGGGGCCGTTATGCGGGACATACGGGAAAAGGCGCGGGACGCCGCGCTGGAGCAGGCGAAACAGGCGAGCCTGGCCAAGGGCGAATTCCTCGCGAACATGAGCCACGAAATGCGCACGCCCATGAACGCCATTATCGGCATGACCGCTATCGCCAAATCTTCCGCCGACATAGAAAAAAAGGAATACTGCATCGGGAAAATCGAGGACGCCTCCAGCCATCTTCTGGGGGTCATCAACGACATCCTGGATATGTCCAAGATCGAGGCCAACAAACTGAAACTGTCCTGCGATGATTTTGATTTTGAGAAGATGCTTCGGAAGG
>JAIRRR010000182.1 GCA_031255875.1 Treponema sp. | reverse complement strand
GAACACCGCCGAAACCGCCCTGGCCCAGTGGCGGGAAACCGTTGCCGCGGAAGAGGAAAACGCGCGCGCCCTTATCGCCAACTGGAAGGAGACGGCCCGCAGGACCGCCGAAACCCTGGGCGAAGAAGCCGCCGCCCGTTCCGAGGCAATTATCGCCGACGCCGACGCGCGGGACGCGGCCCTGGCCGAAAAGTTCCGCCGCCGCGACAGGGAATTCGCCGAAGAGGCGGCCCGGCGGAACGAGGAAATCGAGACAGCCGCCGCCGCGCTGGAAGATCGCGTCCGGCTGCTCCGCGAGCAGGCCGATGCCGACGCATCCCGCATCGAGGCATTCCTCGCCGATACCATGGAACAGGCCGAAGAACGGGCCCGCGCCGCCTCCTCCGCCGAGCTTGAGGCCTGGCGGAAGGCCGCCGGGGAAAACTTTGAAAAGTGGCGCCTTTCCCTGGAAGAAATGGACGAAAAAGCCGGGAAACTCGTTTCCGGGTGGGACAGCGCCGCCGCGGAAACCACCAGGCTTGTCACCGAAACCGGCGCCAGGGCGGAGGCCCTTTTCAGGCAGACCCTGGAAACCGCCGCCGAAAAGGCCAGGGACGCCGCCGCCGGGGAAACGGAACGGGTGGACGGGCTGATCGCGGCCCTGGACGGGAAGCTCAAGGCATTCGAGGAAGAAGCCGATGAGGCGGTCGCCGCTTTGCAGAAAAAGCTCGCGAGCGCCGCCGTGGAAACCGGCCGCAAGGTTCTGGAAGAGACCGACGCCAGGCTCGGGGAATACCGCGCGGCCCAGGCCCGCCAGTACGAGTTCCTGGACACCCTGGCGGAAGATTCCTCCCGGCTCGACGGGGAACTCCGGCGCTATATGCAGGAAACCGAGAACCGGGTACGGCAGGATTTTGCCTTGTTCGAGGAAACCTCGAACAAGGAGCGGGAGGCCGCCGCCGAAAAATTCGGCCTGGCGGTCCGGTCCCTGCGGGAGGAGCTCGATCAGACCGAAAAAGAGCTGGAAGCCCTCAAGGCCAAATCCTACGACAACGTGTCCAGGCAGCTCGATGTTTTCGAGAGCGATTTTACCGCCGGCCTTGCCAGGCGGGGCGATCTTATCGAAAAACAGCTTGAAGAATGGAAGCTAAAGCTCGATTCGGATCTCTCGGCTTTAAGCGAGGATTTCAGCGCCCAGCGGCAGCAGCTCGAACTCAACTTTTCCGAGGAGCTGCGGGAACGGCTCCAGGACCAGCGGGAACGGCTTACCGCCGATCTGGAGCACCTCAAGGCCGAAACCGACGCCTTCGGGGAAAGCATACAGGGCGAAATGGCGCAGAACAGCGAAACCCTGGAAGACTTTAAAAAACAGCTTGAAGGCGATCTGTCCGAGGCCCGGTCTTCGGCGGATATCCAGGTCAGGTCCGAGATCGGCCGCTTCTCCCTTTCCCTGGCCGAAAACCTCAAACAGGCCCAGCGGGACATGGCCTCTTCCCTCAGGCAGATTGCCGCCCAGGTGGACGAGCGCGGCGGGGAACTGAGCGCCCTCCAGGAAGCGTCCCGGAAGGGGATAGAGGAATGGAAGGAGAAGCTGGCCGCGCGGATCAAGGATACCGACAACGCCATGGAAGAGATGCGCCGCCGCGCCAGGGAGCTCGTCTCGGAAAACGAGGAGCGCATCTCCGCGGTCCGCGCCGCCATCGAGGATGTCCGCGACGAGGCGGAATCGTACAAGGCCGAGATGCTCTCCCGCGTGGACGCCGATGTCAGGCAGCTTGGCGCCGCCATTGCCAACGCGGACCGCCGCATCCAGGACTTTGTCGCCCAAACCAAGCTCTTCGAGCAGGCCGACGCCCTTAAGCAGAATCTGGAACAGCGCATCGAGGACCTCCGGGGCGACATTGACGGCCTGGATCAGCGCCGGGCCGAGGCTGCGGAACTGGAGGCCCAGTTCGCCAAGATAAAACGCCTGGAAGACGAGATCAACGCCAAGATGACCCGATTCCTCTCGGAACAGCGGCGCATCGAGCTGATGGAGGCGGACTTCAACCGGCTGCTCCTGACATCCCAGGCCGTAGAAACCAAACTTACCGAAGTTACCGCCTCCGACGACACCCTCCAGGCCATCCAGGTGCAGATACGCAAATTCAACGACGCCCTTTCCGAAACCGAAGAGAAATTCCAGCACATCGAGAAGAAAAACCAAACCCTGGAAGCCATCAACCAGGGCGTGGACCGCAACTTCAGCATCCTTAAGCAGACCGATGCGGAACTCAAACGGCTTATCGAGAATCTCAAGGCGCAGCACGACGAGCAGGAAGCGCTCCGGCTCTCCATCGAAAAACTGGCCGCGGACAACGAAAAGGCCCAGGCGGCCGCGGACAAGCTCACCCTGCTCGACAGGGACCTTTCCGGCATAGAAAGCCGGATCAAGGACATGCAGCGGGCCCGCGAATGGATCGCCCGGGCGGAAACCCGGCTGGAGGATCTGAACAAGGAAATACAGGATCAGGTAAAACTGGTGGGCAATGTCCTCAAGGAAGAGGGAGGCCCCCCCAGCCGGGGCAAGGGAGCGCCCACAATCTCGACCCGCGAGAATGTGATCAAGCTCGCGCGGCAGGGCTGGAAAACGGACGAGATCGCCAAGGCCGTAAAACTTTCCCGGAGCGAAGTGGAGCTGATCCTCGATCTAAACTCGGGCTCCAGGGGCTGACGGCCCCTTCACCTTACGCGCCCGGGCCGCGCAGGGGGTACCACAGTTCGCCTTCGCTGTCCTGCATAAAGGCGACCACCGCCCCCCGCAGCGCTTCCGGATCAACGCCCCGGATGCCGGACTTTCTCAGCGCCAGGCTCACCGTTGCGGCGTCCAGGGGCCGGCCCCCGGCGAGCCCCTTCCTGAGGTACAGAAAATGCCCCTCCCCGTTCCGCCGCACTTCGGCAAGCCCGTCCAGCGTCTTGTAGAGGGGAAAGGCTTCCAGGGGTTCGCCGGTACGCAGGGATTCCCGCATGGCCTCTTCCAACTCCCCGCTCCCGATTAAAACCGGCGAATCCGGGTCTCCGCTGGCGGACGCGGCGGTAAGTATCTCGCGGGCCGGGGGCGGGGGGAAGGCGGCATTCCCCGGCGAGAAGCGCAGGTACAGGGTCACCCCGTCCTGCCCTATGGTGATCTCCCAGCTCGACTTTGCCAGGGGGACAACATCGGCCCAGTTGCCGCCTATCCTCAGAATGCCCGATACGGTGGAACGTATCTCGTCATTCCCCCGGACCAGCCCGTAGCCCAGGAGGAATTCCCGCACCTCAAGCGCGGCGGGCATGATCCGCTTGCCGAAGATCGTCTTCCCCGGCCTCCCGGCCGTCGGCGGCTTCAGGGCGCCCACCCGCAGCCCCCGCTCCGCAAAGCCCACCTTCAGCACCGCCGGGTCCACCTGGACAGGCTCGGGGACCATGCGCTTGTCCCAGCTAACCACTTTTTCTTCTTTCGGTGACAGGAAGGGCAGCCCGCCCGGTTTCTGTACCACTTTTTCCGTTTTAAAACGTTCTGTTTTAGCCCGGCTGAGGGAGGGGGGCCCGGCTTTGGAAAGCACTTCCTTTACCAGGGGGCGTATGTCCGGGGGGAAATCTATGCGGTCCCAGACAGCCCGCTCGGGCGACGGCTCTTCGGGCTTTATTCCCTCGGCAAGGGTAAATTCGGCGGCCGCGCGGGAATAGGCGGTTTTGAATAAAAACGATTCCAGTTTTTCCTGGTTTACGCCGGAAATCCCGGCGTCTTTAATCAGCCGGTTAATGGCAACGGTGTCCCAGCTGCGGGCGGCCGCGCGGCCCGGGACAAAGACAAGCTTCGCCTCGGTCTCGTCCGGGCTAACGGTAATTGAAACATCTCCCCTGATGGTAACGGCGGCCATACACTCCTACGGTTTGTATCCCTGCGCCATTGCCCGGGATAATTTCAGCTTTAGAAAGCTGTTTTCTTTTTTGAGTTTGGAGATTTCGATCTGCTGGATTTTGACGGTTTCCAGAAGATCCCCCTGGGTAAGCGCCCCGGAATGGAGCAGTTCTTCCACGTATTCGCCCTTGGCCCCGAAATCAAGCTCCGCCTCCATAGCCGCTTCCTGGAAGCTCGCCTCTATTTCCGTTTCCGCCAGATCGAATTCCTCTTCTTCGGACTTGAGTATCTTGTCGGCGATCCGGTAGATCGCCTGCGACAGCACGGACTGCGGCTTGTAAAGGACGACGGGAAGACGGGACGCCAGCGCGGTGTTCTGCACGGCATCCCGGTACATCACCCCCAGATGCTCGATTCCGAGGCCCAGGTATTCTTCGCAGGAGCGGCGTATTTTCAGGGCTACGTCGGCGTCTTTCGGATCGTCGAGCATATTCATAATGAGCCGGGGATGGAAATGTTCCAGGTTCGTTTTCAAGCGCCCGTAGGAAACAGGATCGATCTTTTCGACTTCCTTGAGCAGCAGGGGAATGTACTGGCGGTTTTTCCCGGAAACGTCTTTCCGCATCTGTTCCATATAGGCGTTGGCCGGAGTCCCCTTTTTGAACACGCTGTACATAAGCCGGAATACCGAATTTTTCAAAAACACATACGCGTTTAAAATAGCCGTCACCGTAGGAGCGGAAACCACGATCCCCTTGGTGGACAGCAGGAAGAAATCCAGAATAGACTGATGGGTCCCGGCCCCCAGGTCCAGAACCAGAATATCCGCCACGTTCTTGAGGGCGAGCAGATTCTTTACCAGCGCGTTCCGCTGGAAGGCCTTGAGATTCGCCATCCCGGGTATCTCCCCGTCCCCGGGGATGAACCACAGGTTGGGCACGTCGGTAGCGGCGATAACTTTGGAAAAATCGAGGCGGGTGTTGTTCAGAAAGGTCCCGATGCTCATGGCCGGTGCCTGATGCCCCAGGACCAGGTGCAGGTTCGACGCGCCCAAATCCAGGTCCGCCACGACGACCTTCTTCCCGGCCTGGGCGAAGGCCACGCCCATATTCGCCGCCACCAGGGATTTCCCCACGCCCCCTTTCCCGCTCGCGACAGGTATAATCCTCATTGCGCCCCCCCGCCGCTCCGCACCGCCCTGGCGCGGCCCCGGTCCAGCAGAAAACCGCCCAATACGGAAAAACCGTCCAGGGCAACCATGGCAAACACCGACCCCACGAAAAGGCGGGACCGGAAATCCCCCTGGACCGTCAGATTCAGGGCGGTATTCCAAAAAGAAAACGCCAGCCACCCCAAATTCGCCATGATTCCTACGATTTTTCCCGAAAGGTAAAGAAAAATATAAGGCCTGTGCTCCTCGGGCCTGAGCCAGAAAAAAAACGCCATCATTGGGAACAGGGCATTGGGCGCCATATACGCCAGCAGGGGGAAAGCCGCCCCCCCCGACCCATCCGCGGGCAGCGCGAAGAGGACGACCACTTCAAGCATCACGATCAGCCTGAGCAGATCGTAGACAAAAATCCCCCCGCGCAGAAAACGATAAACACCCATAGTAAAAATGTACGGCAGAGCGGGGTGTTTGTTCAAGGGGGCTGCCCGGATCCGCTGTTCTCGCCATCATACTATGAATACGTTCTCCAAATATCGGTTTCAATAATTCCTGTATCTTTTATACAAGGTTTTCCAAAACGAACGCTTTAGCTTTAATCGATAGCAATATAATTTGACAATTCCCCATTTCCCGATTTTAACATATTGTATTATCTTCAATTCGCCAACACGTACATTTTTCAATTTTATCTATCCGGCACGGTGATTTCCGGCGCCGGGGAGGAAACATCCGTTCCAACGGGAAGGGCCAGGCAGCGGAAAAGCGGGCAAAGGGTTAAGCGGGTCCGGCGGTTTTAGCTATACGAATGTATGGGCGGGCAGAGTTATAGCTAAAACGGCTTCTTTACGGAAAGTCTGCACCGGGAATTGCCGGGAGTCAGGGAAATTTTACCTGCGTCCCGGCCGTACCCCGGCTTGACATACCCCGGCTTGCGCGCAATTGAACATTTTTTCCGGATGGAGTATCATTTCTTGCTTGTTTAGCAGGTGCGCAAACAAAAAGCGAGGCTTTGAAAGGTTTCTATGGCAAAAGACGAGGATCCTGCCCGGCAGATAGAGATGCTGCAAAAAGAAAACGCAAAGCTTGCCAGGCAGCTTGGACGGGCCAGGGACGATCTGGATAAGGCCAGGGCCATGGCCGCCGCCCAGACAAGCCTTTTTTCCACCCGGATCGCGGTACAGCAGCGGCAGGAAAACTACATGAGCATGCTCCTGGGGAGCAGCCCGGACATTATAATCCTGTTCGACAGCGCGGGGCGTTTCGCCTACTGTACCGACGTGTTCCTGAAAA
>JAIRRR010000160.1 GCA_031255875.1 Treponema sp. | reverse complement strand
AGCTATCTTCTCTTTAGAATAATCCGGCAGGATAAATTCTTCGCGTGGTTCTATATGGAGCCCCTTGCCGAAGGGGTTTTGCTTTACGGCGTGTCCGGCGCGGAGGTTTCCGCTTTTGTTTCAAAGCAGGTGGACATGCCGTCGGCCATTGCCAAGCGGCTCCGGGTAATTACCGGCTGGGTTGTCGACGGGCTCAAAAGCGGCGCGTAGGCCGGGCGTCTTCCCAAAGCGGCCTTTTATCGGTACCCCCCGCCCCCTACAGCTCCCCCGCGCAAGCGGGTTCCGAGCAGCCGGCCTTTCGATCAAGCCTTGAATACGCCCCCCAGCTTGCCCTGTTTCTTCAGATCGTATATATATCTGGCATACAGAATGTCCGATATGGCGATATGGGAAAGCACCCAGTCCTTAAGGTAGCGGACAAAGTTATTGGGAACAAATTTTTTGCCGTCCTGGAAACTTTTTACGTCGTTTACCATCTCCCGAACAAAATCTTCATGCTCCTTCTTGTGTTCGGCGTACTTCGGGTACTTGATGGTCCCCATAAGTTTTTCCTCGGCGGAAAAATGAAATTTCGTGTAATCCAAAACGCTGCGGACGGCTTTTAGGAAAAAATCCTTGCTCTCGTCGTCCCCCGCACGGCAGCCCAGGTAAAGTTCATTGGTAAGGCGTACAAGTTCCTTGTGCTGGTCGTCAATCAGGGCAATCCCAACGGAATACTTGTCATCCCATTCGACTAAAACATCAGTCTCTTCAGTCATAATAACCTCCATATTATACCATACCGCGCACGAAAAACAGCTTGCGGCCTATTAGCCGGTATAGTATACCCTGGGGCGATAAAATTCAAGAGGCCAAAACGGCGGTACGGCAAAGACCGGCGCCTAAAACAGCGGACCGGCGCCTGCCGCCGCAGGCGCCGGGTATTCCCCGCTTAAACTACGTACTTGTACTCGCCGTTGTTTTCTATACCGTAAAAATCGGCATAGCTAATTTTCCAGGGAGATTTGCCAAGCTTGTCGATGCGTACCTTGTTCTTGATAAGGTGCTGCCAGAAGCCGCTTCCGCCGATATCGCCTTGCAGGATTACCCCCGCCACGGCGCCGTCCCGGAGTATGAGCTTCCTGTAGTTGTTCCGGTCTTCCTTTGACAGCACCTCGTCGCCTTCCCGGGGCTTTATGTCCCCCAGAGAAAGCGACAGGAGGTCGAAGAAACTGACCGTGTTCTTCAAGGCAAACCTGTCGGTATAGGGCCACCGGGTGCCGGTCATGTTGTAACCCGCAATCTCCCCCTGCTTCTGCGCGTTGGGCCAGACTCCGGAAAGCCCGGTAACATCGCCCGCTGCGTAAATGCCGGGAATGTTCGTGGCAAGGCAGTCGTCCACCTTGACCGCCTTCCGCTCGGTAAGCTCCACGCCGTCTGAATGAGGGGCGGCGGGATCCCCGGCAAGGAACGCCGTCGCGGGGCGCACACCCACCGCCAGGATCACCATGTCACAGGGGATACTCGTCCCTCCCTCAAGCTCGACGGCGGTAATATTGCCCCGGCCGTCGCTTTTGGTACCCACCACCTTGCTTGAAAGGTAAAATTTCACCCCGTGTTGTTCAAAGAGGCCCTGGTAGGCTTCTGCGGCATGGACGTCCAGATTGACGGCCAGGGCCGTGGGCATCATCTCGATGACGCTTATCTCCTGCCCGCCGCCTGATTCCAGGAGGCCGTACACCGCGTCAAGGCCGACAAGGCCGGCGCCGATCACGGCCACCTTCTTCGCGGTTTTCGCGCAGCTTACAATGGCGCGGGCGTCGGAGAGGTGGCGGAGGCCGAAGACATTTTTCGCGGTCTTGAGCTCCCCGATGGGCGGCGTTACGCTTACCGCCCCGGTCGCGATAAGGACGGTGTCGCCCGCCGCAAGTTCCTCCCCGCCGGCGTATACGGCCTTTTTGCCGGCATCCAGGCGGGTAACGGTTTTGCCTTTAACCCACCGGACGTTTTCGCCGGACAAAAGATCGTCGTTGACAAAGTTGAGGCTCTCCGCGCTCCGCTCGCCCGAGATGAATTTATGGAGCATACAGCGGGAATAGACCTCGCTGTCCTCGGAGACAATGACAACATGGTCATCCGGTTTTTCTTTCAGGATTGTCCGGGCGGCGCTGACGGCCGCGGCGCCGATGCCTATGATTATGTGCTTCATACCATCACCTCTTCCACATGGATAGCCTTCTTAGGGCAGTTCCTGACACAGTTCGGCCCCTCGCTGTCGCCGGCGCAGAAGTCGCACTTTACGATCTTCCGGCGCGTGGACCTGTCGGGCTTGATGTTCCCATAGGGGCAGCTCATGACGCACATAAAGCAGGCGCCGCAGCGTTGTTCGTCGTACTGCACATGCCCTGTCGCCGGGTCTTTTCTCAGCGCGCCGGACATACAGGCGCCCGCGCATTCGGGAACCGCGCAGTGGCGGCAGAAGACGGGGAAATACCCGCCGGGAAGATACCCTCCCTTGCCGCTGCCTACAATGGCATGGCGGGCCTCGTTTTCCGGGTCCTGGAGGCCGAGATCGTAGACGGTCCCCGGCGTTTTACGGTGGGCCTGCATACAGGCAACGGTACAGTTCTTGCAGCCATCGCATTTTTCCTGTTCGATCATGATTCGTTTCATTTTAGCTCCCTTCGTCTAACGGTAATGCCGCTAGACGTTGCCATTCGGCAAAACGGCCCCTATATTTTCAGGGCCTCGCGCTTTTCCTGAATGATCTTCTCAAGCAGGTCCGCAGATTCTTTCGCGTCCGCGTTGATGATGACTTGCCCGCCCGTCAGGGACTTCATGTCCTGGGTGAGCACCTGTACCGCCACCGGGCTCCCGGTCACGTAGGGCGGCAGGCCCAGGTGAAGGGGCAGCCCCAGGGCGAGGCCGAAGCAGCCGTCGGCAAGGGCCTGCTCTTCCAGCCATTGGGCGGCGGAAAGAACCAGAGGCAGCTGGGGAATGTCGATGCCGATAGTTTCGGCAAGTTCCGTGGCGACAATCTCGAGCCGCCCGATGGCGAGGCAGGGGCCGAAATTCAGCACCGGGGGGATGCCCAGCTGCTTGCACACGGCCTTGAGGCCGGGGCCGGCCAGATCGGCCGCCTCGGGGACCATGAGGCCGCAGTTTTCTATGCCGCCCGAAGAACAGCCTGCGGTAAGGACGATGATGTCGCGGGCGATGAGTTCCCGGGTAAGCGCCACGGTCAGCACGTCGTGCCCGCCCGATACCAGGCTTGAACAGCCCACCACGCCGGCCACGCCCTTGATCTTGCCCTGCACGATAAGGTCTACCAGGGGCTTCCAGTTCCCGCCCAGGAATTTCTTAAGGGACACCTCGCTTACGCCGGTAAGCGTATTGCTGTTACCGTGCTCGGGCAAAAGGTTCAGTTTTACCTTTGGCCGCCTGTTTTTATAGGAGGCGATGACCATGTCGATGATCTCGCCGCTGTGCTTTTCCCGTTCGGCAAACACGAAGGGCTTATATTCGGCGTTGGCCTTCTTTGCAACATCGTCGATACATATCTGCCTAATGAGGAGTTCGTCGCACACCGTTTCTATGCCCGGCAGGGTGCAGTTGAATTCGGAAATAACCGCGTCAATGGCCCCGGTGGCAAGTATCGCCTCGGAAGTGTAGTTGTTCCCCGCGTGCCCGTCGAAAATATCGGTGTAATGCGCGCCCCTGAGCTGGAGGTCCTGCCCGACGCAGGTACAGCCCACAAGCCGGAAACCCTTGGCCCCTGCGGCATTGGCCTTCGCGACCGCTTCCGGGGAAACAAGCTTTTCCTGGAGATGGACGAACATGGTGTGCTGGTGGCCGGTGATCATAATATTGATATAACCGGGATCGATTACCCTTAAGCCCACCGGCGCAGCGCGGAGCTCCGGCTCGCCCAGAAGCACGTCGTTGAGCAGATTCGTCAGGGTAAGGCCGTAGATGCCGGTGGAAATGCCCAGGCGCAGGCAGTCTATAAGCATATTGACCGGATCGGAATTGAGGTTCGTGGAACATTTGACCACCCCTTTGAACACCTCGGACTTGGCGCCGCCGGGAAGTATGCCCAGTTCCTGCCATCTTTTGAACCGGGGCGGATAGGCGATCTTTTCCACCAGTTCCATCTTTACATACTCGGGTTTGTAAAGATCGCCCAAAACAGCGTCCGCCACTTTTTCGGCGGTTTCCCACTCGTCCCCGCCGCTCACGCCAAAAAGTTTAGCCAGCCTCTCAAGCGCGGCCTTGCCTTTCATCCTGCCTTTTTCTTTCGCGGTGTTCTTGAGATTCAGGGCGGTGTTTTCCACCACGTGGATGTAACAGCCCGATCCCGCCGCGACCGCCCTCAGCAGATTGCGCGTTACCATTACGTCGGCGTTCGCGCCGCAGATACCGCGCGGCGAGTCCGGGGTTATGCGGCAGGGCCCGTTGGCACAGAGCCGGCAGCAGACCCCTTGCAGGCCGAAACCGCATTTGGTTTCCTGGCTCTCCACCCGGTGGTGGCTGGTTTCCATCGGCAGTTTTGCAATAAACTCCTCCAGGGGTTTGTCCGCGCTCGCGCAGGTACTGCACCCGTAGCAACTCTCATTCATAAGCTCCTCCATTCTAAAAATTACCAAGAGAAGCGGGTTTCAAGATGCCGGATTTTGAAACCGCAGTCTTGGATCTGGCCTCGGCAAAAACCTATAACTA
>JAIRRR010000156.1 GCA_031255875.1 Treponema sp. | reverse complement strand
GGGACCAGGCACTCCGAGGCCATTCTCACCAACGATCTTCGCGCCGCGGAGGAATTTTGCCGCCGGGTGGACGCGGCCTGCGTGTATACCAACGCCTCCACCCGGTTTACCGACGGCGGCGAGTTCGGGTTCGGCGCGGAGCTGGGGATCAGCACCCAGAAGTTCCACGCAAGGGGGCCCATGGGCCTTGAAGCCCTGACTACGATAAAGTACCGTATAAGCGGCTCGGGGCAGATCCGGGGGGCATGAGTACGGGGGGCCGTTTCTTCCGCGCAAGGGATAGGAGGGGGGCCGCAAGGCCGCCGCGCCGCAGGCGCGGCCGGAGCGCGGGAGCGCGGAGCCCCGGATAGCCCGGTCCCCGCTGTCGAACCGGAGGTTCGCAAGGCGGGGATGCGCCCAATATAAACGTAAACTTGGTATGCGCCAATAATACGGCGGTTATGGTGATTCTGGCGGCGATTCTTTAAGGCGAGGTTTTTGTGATCCCAAGGTTATTTGCCCAGGCGCGCAAGGTAGTTTTCAAATTCGGGTCCAACACCCTGGCGGACGATAACGGCAGGATCAATACTGTCTTTATGGGGGAATTCGCGGAACAGGCTGCGGGGCTTGTTAAAAAGGGGAAGCAGATCGCCCTGGTCTCCTCGGGCGCCCAGGTGGCGGGGCTGTCCACGATGGACAAATGGGCGCGGAAAAAGGACATCCACTACCGGCAGGCCCTGTGCGCGGTGGGCCAGGTGGAGCTTATGGGCGCGTGGAGCCGCGCTTTTGCCGGGCAGGGCCTGCATATTGCCCAGATACTGCTTACCCAGGACGATTTCGGCGACCAGATCCGCACGCTCAATATGCGCAACACCCTTTTTACCCTGGTGGACGAGGGCGTTATCCCCATTATCAACGAAAACGACAGCGTTTCTGTCGAGGAAATAAAGATAGGCGATAACGATACCCTGGCGGCCCAGTCGGCGATTCTCTGGAGCGCGGATCTTTTGATTCTGTTCACAGATATTGACGGGCTCTACACCAAAAACCCTGCGGAAGATCCCGGCGCGGAATTTGTGGCGGAGATAAGGAATTTTGAAGAGCTAAAAAAGAACATAACCGTCGGGAGCGCCGGGAATTTCGGCACCGGCGGAATCGCCACCAAGATTTCGGCCGCTGAACGCGCGGCGGAATTCGGGATACCCACCGTCATTGCCAACGGTAGAAGGCCCGGGGCGCTGGAAGCCCTGGCGACCGGGGCCCAGCGGGCCACGGCTTTTCTGGTTTAGCCGCGCTCTTTGCCGTCGCGGTCCGTTGAATACTATATTATTAAAAAGCCGGGTAATCGGTTAATACTCGACAGCGGGAGACTTTCCCCCGGCCGGATGATCGTATATGATAGTGGTAGCGGAGCGGAGAAACAGTATGAGTACTACTATTGCCTGTATCGGAAGCGGTAACATGGGGAGCGCCCTGATGAAGGGCGCTTTGGCATTTGCCGGCGGGGAAAATATCGGTTTTGCCGATGCCGATCTGCCCAGGGCGGAAGCCGCCGCCCGGATTCTGGGGGGCAGGGTATACGCCTCCAACACCGAGGCGGTTTTGCAGGGCGATTTTGTATTTCTCGCGGTAAAGCCCCAGGCGCTGGAAGCGGTGCTGGGGGAAATAGCCCCGGCGGCAAAGGAACGCGCCGAATCGGGAAGGCCCGCCGTGCTCGTGTCGATGGCGGCCGGCTGGCCTATCGCCAAAATCAGGGCGGCGCTGCACGGGGGGGAGACGCCCCGGACGCCCGTACCGGTAGTGCGCATAATGCCCAACACCCCGGCGCTCGTCTCGCAGGGAGTCATTGTAATGGCCGTGCCGCCCGGGCTGAGCGAGGAAAAGGCCCGCGAGCTGGAGAGCATCCTGGGGGCCGCGGGCATGGTGGACCGGCTGGAGGAAAAATACCTGGACGCGGTGACCGGCCTTTCCGGTTCCGGCCCGGCGTTTGTGTATCTGTTTATCGAGTCCCTGGCGGACGGAGGGGTCCGCGCCGGCCTGCCCCGGGACAAGGCCCTGCGTTACGCCGCCCAAACCGTGCTCGGTTCCGCCGCCATGGTAAAGGAAACCGGAAAACACCCCGGCGAGCTCAAAGACATGGTAACTTCCCCGGCGGGGACTACCATTGCCGGTATTTCCGCGCTTGAAAACGGCGCGTTTCGGGGTATAATTATGAACGCTGTGGAAGCGGCGTACCGCCGCGCCTGCGAAATGGGATGAGGTTACTATGACGGTTCTGGTTGTCGGATCCGGGGGCAGGGAGCACGCCATTGCGTGGAAGCTGTCCCAGGAAGAAAATATCGAGAAGGTTTTTGTCGCGCCGGGAAACGGCGGGACTGCCGGGGAAGCGAAGTGCGAAAACGTGCCCCTGCCCGGCGACGCCGCAGGGGAGGAAGCCCAGTGTTTTCTCGCGGATTTTGCCCGGAAGGCAAAGGCCGGCCTTACGATTGTCGGCCCCGAAGCGCCGCTTGCCTGCGGCATTGTGGATCGCTTCCGGGAAGAGGGGCTTCAGGCTGTCGGCCCGGACCGGGCGGCGGCCCGGCTTGAGACGAGCAAGAGCTACGCCAAGTCTTTCATGGAACATTACGGGGTCAGGACCGGGCGGTACCGTCTTTTTACCGAATACGACAGCGCCCTGCACTATGCCGGACAGCATTTCAAGGCGCCTTCCCGCGCCGCCGGGGCGAGCGACACATCGGCAAAGAACAGGCCCGAGCATATCCCCCCGCTGGTCGTAAAGGCGGACGGGCTCGCGGCGGGCAAGGGCGTAACCGTGGCGTCCGCGCCGGAAGAGGCCGCCGGGGCGATTGCCTCGCTTATGAAGGAAAAGTCCCTGGGGGAAGCGGGAAAAACCGTCCTGCTGGAGGAATATATCGAGGGCCGGGAGGTTTCGGTCCTGGCGGCGGTAAGCGTGAGTCCGGGCAAGCCGGGCGTAATCCTGCCCTTCCTGCCTGCCCGCGACCACAAGCGCCGGTTCGACGGCGGGAAGGGGCCGAATACCGGGGGCATGGGGGCCATCGCGCCGGTGCCGGATTTCTCCCCCTCGCTGGAACAGGACTTTAACGCCCGGATCCTCCGGCCCACCCTCAAGGGCATGGAGGCGGAGGGGCTGGACTACCGGGGCTTTATCTTTTTCGGCCTGATGATACGGAACGGCCGCTGTTTCCTGCTTGAATACAATGTCCGGCTGGGAGACCCGGAAACCCAGGCGGTGCTCCCCCTTATGGAATCGAATCTGGGCGATCTCTGCCTTGCAATGCTGGAAAACCGCCTGGACGCCTTCCGGACGGCCTGGAAAGCCGGGGCCGTATGCGCGCCGGTGGCGGTGGCCGGCGAGCTTCCGGGTTTTGCCGGATACCCCGGCGCGTACCGCAAAGGCGATCCCGTCACGGTGGACTGGGAGAAGCTCGCCGGGGCGGGCGGGCGGCTCTTTGCCGCCGGGGCGGCAATAGCCCCGGACGCGGCGGGCGGCCCGGCAGATACCGGCAGGGCCGCGCTGGTCACCTCCGGCGGCCGGGTCCTCGCCGTGTCCGCCTGGGGCGCCGACGCCGGCGAAGCGCGGGAGCGGGCTTACCGGGGGCTTTCGGCAGTCAGCTTCGAGGGCATGGCCTACCGCGCCGATATTGGCGTGTAAAAACAAGGGCCGGGCCTGCGGAAGCCTGTTTGGGGGCCTTGCGCGAAGTGCGGCAAACCGCTAGCCGATACCGCGCAGGGCGTTGTCCAGATCCCCTATAAGGTCCTCCGCAGCCTCAAGGCCCACGTGGAGGCGGACAAGGCTGATGCCGGCGGAGGCGGGGTTCCCGCCTTTTACCGCGTTGGGGAATATCAGGCTTTCATAACCGCCCCAGCTTACCGCCCGCTTGAAGAGCTTAAGGGCATCGACAAAGCGTATGACATCTTCAAGCCTGCGGGTTTTCAGGTTGAAACTGAACAGGCCCGAGCCGCCCCTGTAGAGCCGCCGGGCCAGATCCTTCTGGCTGTAGGAATCCAGCATGGGGTAAAGGACGTTTTCTACCTTGGGATGCTTTTCAAGGTAGGAGGCTACCGCCATTGCCCCCTCGTAATGGGCCTTCATCCTGATTTGAAGGGTCCTGAGCCCGCGTATCATAAGCCAGGCCATGAACGGGTCCGCCACAGTGCCGAACTGGAGGTACTCCTGTTTCCGGATCAGATCGATATCGTCTTTGGAGCCGACAATCGCCCCGGCGATGATGTCGCTGGCCCCGCCCAGGTATTTGCTGCCCGAATGGACCACCAGGTCTATGCCCATGGAAATGGGATTGCAGAAAATGGGCGTGGCCCAGGTATTGTCAATAATGGTTTTGATATTCCGCTGCCGGGCGGCGCCGGCGAGAACCGGAAGGTCCTGGAGCTTGAAGGTCAGGGAAGTCGGACTCTCCAGGTAGAGCACCCTGGTCTCTTCCCTGAACGCCGCGATCACTTTATCGGAATCGGTCCCGTCGACAAAGGTCGCGGATACGTTGAAACGCGCCAGGTAGCTGGCCAGCAGTACCCTGGTCCAGGAATAGCAGTCCTCCACGCAGACCACATGATCCCCGGAACGCACAAAGGCCATAATGCTGTGGGCAATGGCGGACACTCCGGAAGATACGAGTTTTGCCCGCTCGCCCCCTTCGAGGGCCGCGATTTTTTGCTCGGCCAGCGTTACCGTGGGGTTGTTGCCCCGGGTATACAGGGAATGGTTCAGCTCGTCGGTAATGGCCTCCTGGAAAGAGGCGAAGCTGGGGAAACAGAAAATGGACGTTTGAAAGATAGGGGGGCTGACGGCATTTTCCGGCAGCCCGTCCTCGTTCATGTGGTGCAAAATGTAGCTTAGATTGTCTTGTTCCATGTGTACCCTCCGATTGTCTCCGGGAAAAGCGGTTTGTGCGCTACCCTAAATTTAACCTTTTGCGCCCCCTTCTGTAAGGCCCGGCATGTTGAAAAAAGGCGCGTTTTTTGTTATCTTGGACAGAGAAGGGAGACACGCCGTGGGCAGGATTAAGAGCGCGTTGGAAATTGCGATGGAACGGACCGAGTCGGTCAAGGGCGACAAGGGGAGCATCGATCATTTTGAGGCAAAACAACGGGGCAAGAAGCTGGCCAATGAATTCCTCGAAAGCATAGCCGGCGGGGACGCCGTTTCTCTGGAACAGGCAATCAAGCAGACGCCCGCCGAGCAGCGGCCGGCGTTCAGGCAGGGAATCTTCGACATGCTGGTTTCCCAGATCGTCCTCCCCCTTTTGCCGGAAGACGAAAAACGTGTCGAGGCCGCAGGCAGGGGCCTCCAGGCGGTGATCGGAGACGGCAAATTCGCCGCGCTGTGCAAGCAGCTAAACCAGTACCTTTCCCGCTACATGGCCGAATCGCAGCAATACGACACGGCGCTCAGGCAGCAGTACGCGCCGAAACTGCGCCAAAAAGAGGAAGAATTCGCGCGGCGCACCGGCCAGCAGATAAGGCTCGATCCTTTCCAGGACCCGGAATTTATAGCCTACTATAACCAGAATATGAACGCCCTCAAAGCCAACTACCAGCAGATAGTGGACCAGGTAAAGGAACAGGCGGCGTTGCTGTTCAAGTAAGCCCCGGCCTTTTTGCGCCGGGCCTCCTCCCCCCCATAATGAGGTCCCACTGGGTGGCAAGCATCCCGGAAAGCATGAGCGCGAAGCCCAGCAGCGTCCAGGCCCCCAGGGGTTCCGACAGTATCAGCACGCCGCCGATGGCCGCGAAGGTGCCTTCCAGGGACAGGAGTATCGTCGCGTGGGCCGGGGGGGCGTTCTTTTGCGCCACTACCTGGAGGGTATAGCCCACCCCCGCCGAACAGACGCCGCCGTAAAGGATGGGGATAAGGCCCGCGGCTATCTGCCCGGGGACTATTGTCTCGGTAAAAAAGGCGATAACGAGCGAAAGAAGGCCGCAGCAGAAAAACTGCCCCGAGGAAAGGGCGACCGCGTCCACCCGCCGTACCAGGCTGTCTATGACCAGCACGTGAAAAGCCCAGAACAGGGCGCCTGCGGCGGTGATCAAATCGCCGATGTTGACGGCGAGAGAGCCGGGCGGGGCGGCCCCGCCGAAAACCCGGGGGGCGGCGCTGAGGAAAAAGAGGCCCGCAAGGGTCAGCGCCGCGCCTATCCAGGTGGGAAGCCGGGTCTTCCTGCCCAGGAATATGGCGAAAATGGGCGTGAATATCACGTAGAGGCCGGTAATGAACCCGGAATTCCCCGCAGTGGTGTAGATAATCCCCACCTGTTGCAGGCTGGCCCCGAGGAAGAGGCAGATCCCCGCCAGGAGGGACGAGCCGAGCAAGACCCTGAAAGCCGGCGGCTTTTGGGCATTGCCGCCGCGCGCGGCGCGGCGCAGGAGCACTATCGGGACAAGGGAAAAGCCCCCCAGCAGAAACCGGATGCCGTTAAAGGTAAAAGGCCCCATGTACTCCATGCCGCTACGCTGGGCGACAAAGGCGAAACCCCAGATGCACGCGGTAAGCAGGAGCAGCGCGTCGGCCCGCAGGGCCTGTTTGTTCATGGGGAACATGGTAGCGTATCCGGCGGGGGATAACAAGGCAGCGCGGGGAGGGGCAAAGCCGCCGGCTTTGTATCACAGGATCAACAAGCGCGCGGCAGAGCCGCGCGGTATGTTATTCTCATTGTGAATATAAGTATTGCCAAATACCGTCAAGGTCGGTAGGTACGTTAATGGTTTCAAGGTCGGTACCCTTTGCGGCAACCTGCATCCTATCCTCCCCGATTTGCGTAAGCAGACAGCCGTTCAGGTTTTCTATCGCTTGTTTATTTGATGTGTTTGTGACGCCGGCAGTAGTTGCGGCATTGATTTTATTAAGCAGCCGGCTGCGAAGTTCAGTTAAAATTGCATCCGCATTACTTACATAACCATACGAAGACTTATTTATTGTTATATTCATTCCGGATAGCGCATTTTCAAACGCCTCACTGGCTGTTAAGTCTGAAATGCTTCTTTGCCTATAATAATTCCCCAATTCATATGCTGCGAACTCATTATCAAAATTGCTGCGGGTTCCGCCCATTGTAAATATTGCGTCTATGATAGCGTTGGCGGCGCTGTCCATTTGAGCGGCGTATGTTGAGGCGTTGCCTGTCGTATTTGTTGGCGTGTATGCGTTTACAGCACTTGACAGTGCGGTAAATTGCGGGTATACATTAACAACCGCAGCATACCCGTCCTTAACAGTATTCGCCTGAGTGCTAGTCTTGGCTAACTCTACGGCAAAAAAAGAAACCATGCCGCCGATGTCTCCCGGATTCGGGGAGACCCCCACGTAATAAGAAAAAGGGGTACCGCCATTATGATCTGTATATTGCACATTATCCGTTCCGCTGGGGAAACTTGGCAATGAAACGTTTATTTCGTTTACCAACCATTTCGCAGTTATCGTGCGAGGTTCGGTGACATTTGTATAATCGCCGTCCCAGCCGTCGAATGTGTAACCGGATTTCGTGGGCGCACTCGGCGGCGTCGCATTCCCGCCGCTTTGCACGGATTCAGAGTGTACAAAGCCGCCGTCGGACAAGAAAGTTACGGTATAATACTGCTCAGTGCCCCCGCCGGGCTGCTCGTTGCCACCAGGCTGCTCATTGCCACCAGGCTGCTCGTTACCTCCAGGCTGCTCGTTACCTCCGGGTTGTTCGTTACCTCCGGGTTGTTCGTTACCTCCGGGCTGCTCGTTGGTTTTCTCTTTCCATTTTGCGTTTATGACACGGTTTTCGGTGACATTTGTATAATCGCCTTCCCAGCCGTCGAATGTGTAGCCAAATTTCGTCAGCCCGCTCGGCGGCGTCGCACTCCCGCCGCTTTGTACCGTTTCAGAGTGTACAATGACGCCGTCGGACGCGAAAGTTACGGTGAAGTTCTCTTTCCATTTTGCGTTTATGATACGGTCTTCGGTGACATTTGTATAATCGCCGTCCCAGCCGTCGAATGTGTAACCGGATTTCGTCAGCCCGATCGGCGGCGTCGCATTCCCGCCGCTTCGCACAACTTCAGAGCCTTCAAAGGCACCGTCGGACAAGAAAGTTACGGTATAATACCGTTCCCGCCATTTTGCGTTTATGATACGGTTTTCGGTGACATTTGTATAATCGCCGTCCCAGCCGTCGAATGTGTAACCGGATTTCGTCAGCCCGATCGGCGGCGTCGAACTCCGGCCGCTTTGCACAGATTCAGAGTGTACAATGCCGCCGTCGAACAAGAAAGTTACG
>JAIRRR010000144.1 GCA_031255875.1 Treponema sp. | reverse complement strand
CCGCTCTTTTGCTTTCTTCCGCAATCGACAGGCATGTGCGGGTGGCCGTGAGCGCCAGAAAGGACAACTCGCTCCGTTTCTTTGCCGCCGATTCCGGGGAGCGGAAACGGACGACTCTGATCAATCTCAAGTACAAGCGGGAAGATCGCTGGTCGAACTACATCAAGGTGGCCATTCACGTTTTCGCCGAACTGGGGTACCCTGTAAAAGGGCTCAACTTTACCGTGTCCGGGGATATACCCCAGCAGATAGGGCTTGCCTCGTCGTCGGCTATAGAGGTGGCCGCCGCGGTGGCGCTGCGGGGCTTTCTGAAAGCCTCGGTAAGCGACCGGGAGCTTTTGTCCCGGCTTAGCGCTTCCCAGCTTGTTTTTTTCGGGAAGGACACGGATTATGTAGACTACCAGATCATGCTTGCGGCGAAAAAGGACAGCTTTTTCGTGGTGGACGAGGCCTCCCGGGAGATCCGGAAGCTCAAGTCCCCGTTCGCCAAGTACAAATTTTTGCTGACGGATTCCCGGGTCCCCAGGTTCGGCGTCGAGGACGAGCTGAAAAGGCGGCAGGCCGATGCAAAAAAAGGGCTGGATCTGCTTTCCCGGGACAGGCAGGGGATCAGCTTCCGGGATTTTGTCGCCTCCGATCTGGTGGAATCCCTTGGCGAGCTTCCGGAAGAGATACGGCGGCGCTGTATGCACATCATCCAGGAACTCAGGCGGGTAAACAGCGCGGAAGAGGCCATGAAAAAACAGGATTACGCCGCCCTTTCCAAAATATTTTTCCATTCCCACGAAAGCCTCAGGGATCTGTACGAAGTTTCCTGCCCGGAAATCGACTGGCTGGTTAAGCGCTCCCAGGAGAACGAGGGGATCCTGGGTTCCCGGATGAGCGGCCAGGGTTTCGGCGGCTGCACCTACACTATAGGCAGCGAAAAAGCCCTCGAAGACTACCGCCGGCGCTTCGAGGACTACGAGCGGATATTCGGCTTTCACCCTCAGACTTATGAAATAAGGCCCGCTACAGGGGCGCGGCTGGTTCCGGCATAGTACCGGCTATACGCCGGCGAAATCGAATATCTCGGGGGATAACGATGAACATTCTACTTACAAATGACGACGGTATCGCCGGGGACGGTTTTTCTGAATTCGCGGAGGCGCTGCGCGGCCGGGACGGCTGCACGGTGTATGTGGTTGCGCCGGACGGCGAGCGTTCGGGAGTTTCCAGCGCCATAACGGTGGTGACCGATCGCCTGGAGCTGAACCCCGTCGCGAAAGATACCTGGACCTGCCGGGGCACCCCTGCGGACTGCGTCAAGCTCGGAATACTGGGGGCCCTGCCGGTAAAAATAGACCTGCTTGTGTCGGGGATAAACCGGGGGGCCAATATCGGCACGGACATTGTCTATTCCGGGACCGCCGCAGCGGCAAGGCAGGGGGCCTTCTGCGGCGTCCCTTCGGTCGCCTATTCCCTGGACGGGTATCTGCCCCCGCTTTACTGGAAAGAGGCCATAGATTACGCGGTCTCCCATCTTGACGAATTCGCCGCCCTCTGGAAGCGCGATATTTTTATCAATGTGAATATGCCCAATATTTCGGGAGGCGCGCGCGGGTACAAGATTACCTATCCTTCCCGGTGGGTCCACGGTGATTTTATTTCCTTCTCCCGGGAGCCGGACGGGACCGTCGCGTGCGCCATCGAAGGCCGCCCGGCGGATACCGAAGACGCGGAGGGGACCGACCGCCGGGCGCTTGTCGACGGGTATGCTTCGGTCAGCCCGATCTTCCTCTACCCGGTGGTCCTTAGGGATTCCTGCCCCGGGGCGCCGCCCTTTGCCGCCGCCGGCCCCTGCCCCGAAGGAGCGTGAAACGCCATGGCGGAAATAAACGAGGCAAAGCAGCAGGAAGCGGCCCGCCGGGCATCCGCCCTGGAAGCCGCAAAAAAGAGCCTGCGCGAGGGGAAGCGGCTTTTCAACCTGAGCCGCTGGGACATGGCCTTGCAGGAACTGCTCAAGGTGAACGGCTCGGAATTTACCCCGGAGGAAGCCACCGAGCTTGCCTATTTCACCGGGCTGAGTTACGCAAAGCTCGGCAATTATGAGGACGGCCTGCTCTACCTGGAACAGGTGATCGCCAGCGGCAAGGATCCCCTCAGAATCGCCCAGTGCCGGCTGACTCTGGCCTATATCTACGTGGTTACGAACCGGGCGAAACTTGCGGAATTCGAGCTGGGGCAGCTTCTTAAAAACGGCTACGTGTCCGTCCAGATATACACCACCCTGGCCTATGCTGCCTGGATACAGAAGCGCAACAAGCAGGCGATAGAGTATTACGAGAAAGCCCTTGAAATCGATCAGAACAACACCACCGCGCTTAACGGCCTGGGCTTTATTTTAGCCGATACCAATGTCGATCTGGTCCGGGCGCTCAGGCTCTGCAAACGGGCGGTGGACCTGAAGCCCCATAACCCGGCCTACCTGGATTCCCTGGGCTGGGCCTATTTCCAGTACGGCGACATTATCGAAGCCCGCACCTGGATGCGCAAGGCGGTCGAGCTCGCGCCTCAGAACGAGGATATACGGGTCCATCTGAAAGTGGTAACCGGGAAGGCGCAATGAAAATCCGGACGGCTGCCGGAAAAGCCCTGCTCGCGCTCGCCCTGCTCCTGCTGCCGCCCGGCTCAGGCGCCCAGGAGCAGCCCGGGCCGCCCGATACCCCGGAAGGCGCGGCCCGTCCGGACCGGGGGCCCCGGGGGGCCGATCAAAACGCCATGTACGCCAGGGAGGAATTCCGCCTGGGCGTCCAGGCGTACAACCGCTTTTCTTTTAACGCGGCAATCGG
>JAIRRR010000153.1 GCA_031255875.1 Treponema sp. | reverse complement strand
CGCCGGTCTCCCTGAGTATGTCCAAAAATTCCGTCCTGCCCTTTTCGCATTTGATGTAGTACCGCACCGGTATCCCTCCGCGTCAGATTGAAGGAACACCGGCTAACGCAGCGCGGCCGGCGCCCCCCTCCGGTAACCCGGCCGGGTTTTCCGGAGCTCCCTCTAATTGGTTTTCAAGGGTGTCTGTCCATAATGTGTCTACATTATGGACAGACTCTAATTATCGGAATCCTCCGGTTTCCGACTTTAGCGCTTTCCCCGGCGCTCACTCCCGGAGGAGCCGGGACAGGCTGCCGAGGGGCAGGGAAACTTCGATGGCCCCCATGGCATAGGGGGCCGCCTCATAGGTGTTCCAGAGAAAGCGGACGGAGGGGGGAGCCGCCCCGGGCCCGCCGGGGATGCCCCCGGGGGCGTCCCCGGCAAAGGAGAAGTTCTCCGGCAGCTCTACCCGGTCTTCAAAAAAGCCGGCCTCCGAAAGCGGCGCGCCTTCGGGCAGACGGAAAAGGCGGCGCAGTTCGGCCTCCAGCAGGAGGCGCAGTTCTTCCCGGCTGGCGAAAATATCGTCCAGGCCAAGGCGTTTTACCGCCGCCGGGTCTATGACGAAATAGCTCGTAAAGCGATTCCCGTGGGCGCCGCCAAGGTAGGTTTCCGTTGTTTTAGTAAGCACGAGGAGCCTTTCACGGCCGGGCATGAAACCCGCTACCGACACCTCCCGGCTTTCGGCTTTTTCCGCGTAATACCAGTTAAACGACTCCAGGGGCCTTTCCCTCCGGAGCACCCATTCGCCGCGCAGATCGGCGTATTGTTTCTTGTATTCGGCGATAACGGCATTCCCGTAGTCCGCCGCGCTTTGCCCCCCGTAGAACAGTTCCCGGGCAAGATTCCCAATACCGGGCGCCGTATCCGCAGGTTCCAGCAGGGCCAGGCTTATATCGAGCCAGGGGCTTTGGGGGTCCCCGCCGTCAAAGGGGACGGCGCTCTCCAAAACAAGCGGCGTGAATTCCGCCGCAGGCCTCGCCGCGCCCTGCTCCGGCGCGCCGGTTTGGGAAGACGCGCAGCCCCCCGGCAAGAGGCATGCTGCGGATACGATGATAAGGATGATGCGCTTTTGCATAGCAGAACTTTCTCCCTGTTTCACGGCGGCCCGGCCGCTTCTCCGGCAGTTCCGGGCGCTTACTATCTTTCTTTCTTCCACTAATTATAATACATTGGATTCCATGGCGGAAGCAGATCGTTTCAACGAAGAGTGGTTTAACGACAAGAGTTTTTGGGAACAGTACGCGCCCATCATGTTTGACAAAAAACGCTGGGCCGAAGTGCCTGCGGTCGCCGACGGCATTACCCGGATGGCGAGGCTCCCCCTCTACGAATACCCGCCGGTCTACCGATCCGCAGAGGCGGACGCGCCGGGCGGCCCGAAGGTGGCGGACCTGTGCTGCGGTTTCGGGCGCATCAGCCTGGAACTGGCCCGGCGGGGTTTTGCCGTTACGGGCGTGGACCTGATGCCGGCCTACCTTGACACGGCAAGGGACGACGCCGCCTACGAGCATCTGGAAATAGAATTTGTACGCGAGGATGTGCGCCGCTTCAAACGGCCCGGCGCGTTTGACCTTGCGGTGAATCTCTACATTTCTTTCGGCTATTTCGGCAGCCAGGAAGACGACCGGCTTTTCGCCCGGAACGCCTGCGAGTCGCTCAGGGACGGCGGCTGTTTTATCATCGAAACCTTGGGCAAAGAAATCGCGGCAAGGGATTTTGTGGAGGCCGAGTGGTTTGAGCGGGCGGGCTATTTTGTGCTTACCAGGTACGAGGCGGTAAATTCCTGGGAAGGGCTAAAAAACCGATGGATACTTATAGACAAGGAAGCGAAAAAGGCCGAGCGCTGTTTTACGCAGCGGCTGTACGCGGCGACGGAGCTCAGGCGGCTTCTCCTGGACGCGGGCTTTTCCTCCGTGGAGCTTTACGGGAACTGGGAAGAAGGGCCGTATGACCAGTACGCGGAATCGCTTATCGCGGTGGGGCGGAAACGGTAGCCGCCGGGCCCGCTTTTTCAGGAACCGGAAGGGCTTCCCACAAGGCAGAGCCACTCGGCTTCCGCGGCAAGCTCGCCGCCCACGTAGGCTTTCCCGGCCTGCTTGATCATCCTGGGGGAAACGCGCAGATTCTCTATCTCGCAGCGGACCTCGTCTCCGGGCCTTACCTGGCGGCGGAACTTTACCTTGTCCACAGAGCCGAGAAAGAAAAGCGCGTCCCCGCCCAAAATGCCGAGCTTCCTCAGGCCCGCGCCGCCCGACTGGGCCATGGTTTCCACCAGGATTACGCCGGGGACCACCGGGTACCGGGGAAAGTGGCCCGTAAAGAAAAATTCCTTTTCGGTGAACACGTGCCTCGCGGTTATCCTTTCCCTGTCCGCGCTTACGATTTCGTCCACAAACAGGAACGGCGCCCGGTGGGGCAAGAGCGATTCTATCCCGTTATCCATCGTTTCCTCCTTACGCGCCGTATTTGCGGAACACCGCCACGCCGTTGTGTCCGCCGAAACCCAGGCTGCCCGAGGCGGCGGCGGTAACTTCGCCGTATTGGGCCTTGTTGGGGACATAGTCCAGGTCGCAGTCCGGATCGGGGCTGTCCAGGTTGATGGTGGGCGGGAAAAAGCCGTCCCTGATGGCGAGGATACAGGCTACGGCCTCAATGCCGCCGCCGCCCGCGATGCAGTGGCCGGTCATGCTCTTGGTGCTGGAGATTTTGAGCTTGGCGGCGTGATCGCCAAAGGCGTACTTGAGCATTTTTGTTTCGGTCACATCGTTGAGCTCCGTGGAAGTGCCGTGGGCGTTGTAATACTGGATGTCGCCGGGGCTTAGCCCCGCGTCTTCCAGGGCAAGCCTGATCGCCCGGCCGCCGCTCTCGCCCGAGGGGTCCGGGGAAGTGATGTGGTAGGCGTCGGCCGTCCCGCCGTAACCGGCGAATTCCGCCAGTATCCGCGCGCCCCGGGCCTTCGCGCATTCCTCGCTTTCCAGGACCAGTATCCCCGCCGCCTCTCCCAGGACAAAGCCGTCCCTGTCCGCCGAAAAGGGGCGGCTCGCCTTTTCCGGCTCATCGTTGTGCCGGGTGGAAAGCGCCTTGAGCATCTGGAACCCCCCGACCGCAAAGGGGACTATGCAGGCCTCGGTACCGCCGGCAATGACCGTGTCCGCGCGGCCCGAGCGTATCAGGTCCAGGGCCTGCCCCAAAGCGTCGGTGCCCGAGGCGCAGGCGGTTACCTGGGTAAAGGCCGGGCCCTTTGTGCCGAAGATCATCGAGATATTCCCCGCCGCCTCGTTCCCTATCATCATGGGAACGGTCAGGGGCAGCATGCGCCGGGGGCCGTTCTCAAAAAGCTTGCGGAAAGATTCCGACACGACCTCGAAACCACCGATCCCGTTCCCCAGCACTACTCCGGTTTTCCAGGGATCGCTTTTAAGGCGCTTGTTTTGGGCGGGCGCGTCGCCGGGGCCGGCCCCTTCGGCAGGTTCCAGAAGGCCGGCCTGGCCAAGGGCCTGGGCTGCGGCGGCTACCGCGAACTGGGTAAAGCGGCACATCTTGCGGGCGTCCTTTTTGTCCATCCACACGGAGGGATCGAAGTTCTTTACCTCGGCGGCAATCCTGACATCATAGCCTTCCGCGTCGAACTGGGTTATCCGGCCTATCCCGCTTTTCCCTGCGGCAAGGGATTGTTTGAATTCCTCCACCGTATTCCCGATCGGCGTAATGGCGCCCAATCCGGTTACTACTACTTTCTTTTTTTCGCTATTCATACTAACTCCTAAAACCAAACGCCGCCCGGGGCGGCGGGTAATTTCAATTAAATAAACATGCCGCCGTCAACGCTGATCACCTGCCCGGTTATGTACGAGGAGGCGTCGGATGCCAGAAACAGTACCGCCGCCGCCACGTCTTCCGGGACGCCGGGCCGTTTCAGGGGGATGCGGTCCAGCATGGCGGCCTTCGCCGCTTCCGGGATAGCGTCCGTCATGTCGGAACTGATAAAGCCCGGCGCGACGGCGTTTACCCGCACGCCCCGGCTTGCCACTTCAAGCGCGACGGACTTGGTAACGCCGATTAGGCCCCCCTTGCTTGCCGCGTAGTTTGCCTGCCCGCCGTTCCCGTGTATTCCCACAACGCTTGCCATGTTGATGATGGAGCCGCTTCTCCTCCGTACCATGTCGCGGCTTACGGCGCGGGAAACGAGAAACGCCGCGCTTAAATTCACGTCGAGCACCTTCTGAAAATCCGCGAGGCTCATCCTGAACGAAAGCTTGTCGCGGGTTATTCCCGCGTTATTGACAAGCACGTCAAAACCGCCGGAGGCCTTTAACAGTTCTTCCATTAAGTCCCCTATGCCGTCCAGATCGCCCAGATCAGCGGTTACCCAACGGAACCTGCCGCCGCTTCCGCCCGCCCGTTCCGCAAGGTCCGCAGGCTCCCTGGTCCCAATGCCCCAGACTTCCGCCCCCTCCCTGAGGAAACTTTCCGAAACGGCCCTGCCTATTCCCCGGGAAGCCCCGGTTACCAGCGCTTTTTTGTTTTCCAAAATCATCTTACTGCTCCCCCCGGCGCTCCCGGTTTTAGAAGCGCCTCAATGTCCGCCGCAGTTCCCGCCGGGTAACAGGGGACGGCGCTTCCCGAATCCCGCCACAGCCCCTGTAAAACCTTGCCCGGCCCCGCCTCCAGCGCCGCCTCGACGCCTTCCCCGGCGACAGCCTCCTCTTCCCGGGTCCAGTGTATCGGGCAGACAATCTGCCTAAGGGCAAGTTCCTTCGCCTCTTTCCCGGCGCTTACCCGTTTTCCCGTGACATTTGAAAAACAGGGAATCGCCGGGTCACTGAACGCCGTCTCCGCAAGGGCCGGGGCAAAGGCCTCCGCGGCGTCGGCAATAAGGGGCGAGTGGAAGGGACCGGCCACCTGGAGGCGGAGCACCCGCCTGGCGCCGGCCTCCTTGAACCGGGCCTGGGCCTCCTTGAGGGCCGCGGCGGTTCCCGAGACAACCACCTGTTTGGGGGAATTGAAGTTCGCCCCGTAAAGCCCGTCCAGGCCCGCCGCCTGCCATTCCGCGAGGAGCTCTTCCACCCGCCCGGGAGGAAGGCCGACAACCGCCGCCATGCCCGGCGCGTTGTCCGCAGCGTCGCCGCCCGCCCCGGCGGCTTCGCGGGCGATGCGGTCGGATGCGGCCTGCATGGCCTGCCCGCGCAGCTTTACCAGGCGGAAGCAGTCCTCCGCCGTGATAACGCCCGCCGTAACCAGCGCCGCGTATTCGCCCAGGCTAAAGCCCGCGCAGGCAACCGGCCTAATCCCCTGCTCCCCCAGAAACGCCGCCGCCGCGAGATTCACCAGGGTGACGGCGGGCTGGGAAATATCGCTCCGCTTAAGGGAGGCGTCATCGGCATCGGCAAGCAGGGCGGCCATATCGCGGCCCATAGCCTCGGACGCGAGGGCGAAAAGCCGCTTAACGGACGCGCCCCCCTGCCCGAGAAGGTCAAGGCCCATACCCCGGTACTGGGCGCCCTGCCCCGGAAACAGAAAAACTGCTTTTGTACTAATCGTTATCATGTCAATATCACCTCAGGAACCCCTCAAAACTTCGGTTTTCGGGACAGGCTCCTCTACCATACAATAAGATTTCCGCCGTAGGTAAGGCCCGCGCCGAAACCCACGGTCATGATAAGATTCCCCCGCCTTATCTTCCCGTCCCTGGCAAGCTCGTCCAGGGCTATCGGGATGGAGGCGGAAGAAGTGTTTGCATATTCGTCAATGTTGAGGTAGAACTTCCGCTCCGGAATTCCGACGCGTTTCCCCGCAGCCTGCACGATCCGGGCGTTTGCCTGATGGGGTATGATGATGTCCACATCGTCTATGGTGATCCGGTCTTCC
>JAIRRR010000148.1 GCA_031255875.1 Treponema sp. | reverse complement strand
GGGAGGCGTGATGCCGGATGCGTTTGATATTGTCGATTAGTTCGGCCCGTATGTTTTCCTCGAATTCTTCCGACAGGTCGTAGACCGCGCAGGCGAACATAAAATCCTGCCATACGACGAGGCCCAGCTCGTCGCAGGCGTCAAAGAAGGAATCGCCGGGGTAATAGCCGCCCCCCCATACGCGGATTACGTTGAAGTTGGCGGCCACGCACTGTTCCAGCAATTTGCGGGTCCGTTTTTCCGTAACCCGCGGGAGTATGCTGTCCTCCGGGATATAATCCGCGCCCATCGCGAATATCCGCACGCCGTTTACCTCGTGGGCGAAACTTTCCCCCCACTTGTCTTTTTTTATCCGCACCGTCATGCTGCGCAGGCCAATGCGCCTTTCCCATGTGTCGATTACGGCGTTCCCACGCAGCAGCGCTACCTTGACGGTATAGAGGGGCTGGTCTCCGTAGCCGTTGGGCCACCAGAGTTCCGGCTTTCCAATCGTTATCGCTGTCGGCGAGTTGTCGTACTGCCTCGACTTCCCCCCCGGGTCCGTGACGATCACCGAATAGGCGGTTTCGGCGGGCCTGGCTTTTTCGACATCGGTTCTAATGCCCAGCTCCACGGCGCCGGCCCTGTGTTTCTGCGTTATGAAGACGCTTTCGATGCGGGCGGTTTTTATCCCGCAGAGCTTTATGTCCCGCCAGATGCCCGCGTCGGGGAGCCGGGGGCCCCAGTCCCAGCCGAACATGCAGTGGGCCTTGCGGAGCAGGGGGAAGCCGTCGAGGCAGTCGGAAGAACCGTCTGCCCGGGTTTTTTTGTAGGCTTCGCGGATAAATTTTACCGGCGAGTAAAAAAGAACCCGCAGGGTGTTATCGGTTTTTTTCAGTTTGTCCCTGACATCGAATTCCCAGACGCGGTGCATGTTGTCCGCCCTGCCTACGGGCAGGCCGTTCAGGGAAAGCTCCGCCAGGGTATCAAGGCCCTCGCATCGGAGCACCACCCTGTCCGCCTTTAAAAGCGCCCGGGTAACGGTAAAAACGCACTCGTACTCGAAATTATTCTCCATGAGCGCCAGCGCCCCGTCTTCGTTGTCCCGCCAGAAAGGATCGGGCATTTTTTTGCCGGCAAGCAGATCGTTGTATACCGAGCCCGGTACTTTCGCGTCGAGCCAGCCGGTGTTTTTCCGCCCGGCGGGGGCGATAACGCGCATTTTCCAGTTGCTGTGCAGTTTTTGGATGATCATGGTTTCTCCGATGAATACTGTACAAGTTTAATCCGGGGGGGGCCGTCCGGCAAGCCGGGCAGCCGGGCTTCAGAACCTCGGTTCTGAAGCCCGGTCTGTTTGGCCGGCTCGTTTTTGCCGCCCGCCCCGCAAGCCCCGGCAGGCTGCTCGTGTAGCGGGGCGACCGCCGTCGCGGGGCGGACCGTGCTGATCACGTGCGGGAGGGAGGACGCCTCCCCGGAAACCGAAGACAGCACCTTGTAAACTGCGACGCCCATCCTCTGCAAAAACGCCTCCTTGTCCGGCGGGATGCGGTCGTCTGTAAAGACCTGCGAAACATCCTCGGTTAGTATCGTTCTTTCTACCCCCTGGTGCAAAAATTTCTCGGATTCCGTCAAGATGATGACCTGCCTCACCTGTTCCGCGATATCCCGTACCGTCTGCGAACGCATGTGGTCCTTGCCGGTGAATCCGCATCTTTCGTTGAACCCGTCCGTACCGATAAAGAACTTGTCGGACATAAAAATCTGCGCGGTATGGCGGGTTATGGAGCCCACCGTCACCTGGGAGTTAGGCTGGTACTCGCCGCCCAGGAGAATTATTTTGCAGCAGGGGGCATGCCTGATATGGTCGGCAATGAAAACCGAATTGGTAACGATAGTTACATCTTTCCGCGTATTGGCCAATTCCTCCGCCAGCATCGCGCAGCAGGATCCTGATTCGATCATTACCGTCTCGCCCTCGTCCACCAGGGCCGCCGCAGCCCGGGCGATTCTCCGTTTCACCTCGTAGTGAATTGCCATGCGGCGGCCCACGTCGTCCATGGAGCCGAACAAAGCGAAACCGTGTTCCCGGCGGATAAGCCCCATGTCTTCGAGCTGATCCAGGTCTTTCCGTACCGTTACCTGGGAAACCTCCAGGATATTCGCCAGTGTGGAAACTTCGATTCGCTGGGCAGCTGCAAGAGACTCTAGAATCTTCCCATGTCTCTCCGTCATTTGTTTATCCCTCTTTAATCTTCGTTTTTTCTTAGCGCGCTACCCGGGAGGTTCTGCTATGACATAGCATCTTGCCTTCCTTGACCTTAACGTAATAATATTTACTAAAACAGTCAAGAAAAAACTTCACTCGAAAAGTCAGGATATTTCGAACAATACCGGACGGCAGAATATTTATAGAACGCGAAAGGCCGGAACCGCCGAATTTCAGAGTATCTATGCGCAATTGCGGCGGTTTTTGAATAAATATTAAAAAACGCGGCGTAAAAAAAAATTTGCGCCGGGCCCCGAATTTAGAGGAGGCGGGTACGCCCTTCCCTTTTTCCCCCAAAAAAGCCATACTTTTTGCGTGAAATATTTCCTCCGGGCGGGCATAGTCTGTTTCAGCCTCCTCTCCCTGGGAACCTTCCTCGGTTCGTTTTACCTGGTCCGCAATCTCTACATACAGTCCGCGCCCGAAACCGCTACCGCCATTAACTACCATTTTTCCCTGTACCTGCCGGATAACCGCAATTCTTTTTTTACGGGGATCATCGACGGGGCGGAGCGGGCCGCGTCGGAAATGAACGCCGCCATTTCCATACATTCCATCGATCCGGTAAAGAACGAGCTGGAAATGGCCTCCTATACCGGGGTGGACGGGGTTATTGTCTGCCCCTACCTGGAAGACGCCCTGGCCCGCCGGCAGATGGACAAGCTGGGGCAGATTCCGGCGGTGATCATCAACCACAACATACCCAACGATCAGCCCTGGCCCTTTATCGGCACCAACAACTTCGACGTGGGCCGGCGCATCGGCATGCTGTCCGGGAATGCCGGCGACGGGCCCATCCGCCTGGCCATGGTGTACAGCGACAAGTCGCCGGGGATTTACGGCGAGCGGGAACTGGTGGAGATGGGGATAGCCGCCGCCCTGGGCGACCGCCTCGCCGCGCCGATTACGGGCTTCAGGACGAACCTCAACCCCCTGGACGCGGAGGAGCTGCTCTACCGGCTCTTCCGCAGCAACCCGGACATTAACACCATTGTTTTTACGGATTCCAGCGACACCATAGCCGCCGCCCAGACTCTTGTCGATATGAACCTGGTCGGCCGCGTCCAGGTAATAGGCTTCGGCGCGGATCCGGGGATAGAGGAGAATATCAGGAAGGGGGTGATCGCCTCCAGCATCGCAATCGACGCCGAGCGCATCGGCTACGAGGCGGTGCGGTCCCTCACGGCCCTGCGGCGCACCGGCTACACCGCCGCGTCCGTTGACACGGGGATACAGATCATCGACCGGAGCTCCCTCAAATGAACGCCCTGGGATATTTCCACCGGCGAGGCCAACGGCAGGGCCAACGGCAAGGCCGCCGCCGCTTTGCCCGCTCCTTCCGGCTGCAGATGCTGGCGAGCGTGACCGGGGTGGGGATCATCCTGGTCTTTTCCATGGCCTACATCCTCTTTGCCGCCAAGAACCTGCAAAACATCCAGGACAGCAGTTTTGAACAGGAACGCTTCATCAAAACCGTCCAGGAGGATCTGGCGGCATACCAGGAGCCGCTCCTCGAATACCTTTCCACCCGCTCGTCGAACGCCCTTGCCCGGATTGTTACGGATTCGCAGGCCCTGCGGAACAAGCTGCCGGCCTACAGCCCCATAACGGCGGACAAGACGGTGCTCAAGGAGCGGGAAATCTACTTCCTGATATACGCCTACCTGAATATGGCGGATCAGGCGGTAGAGGAAAAGCGGGGCAGGAACATAGTCGCCTATACCCGCATCTACGACGAGATGGCCGGCCTCCTGGCGTATATCAACGAGGAAATCGAGGCGGTCAACACCGAGCGTTTCAGAAGCCAGCTGGACGCTTACGAGCTTTTTATCGCCGAGTCGGGGACCATCCAGTTCTGGAATCTCTTCCTGATCATCTTCGTGTCGCTGCTTTCGATACTGCTCCTCTTCCAGTCGGCGGGGAGGATCACCGCCCCGCTGGTCCGCCTCTCGGCGCTGGCCGCGGATCTGTCTTCGGGGAACTTTGAAATACCCGACATCCAGACCGGCTCGGTCGCGGAGATGGATCAGGTGGTGGAGGCGTTCAACCGGATGAAAAACGATATACGCCAATTTATCGAGGAGATCCGCTGGCAGGAGAATATCAAGCAGGAATACATGCGGGAAAAACTGCGGAACATGAAGATGGAGGGCCTGGTACGGCACGCGGAAATTTACGCGCTCCAGGCCCAGATGAACCCCCACTTCCTCTTTAATACCCTGAATACGGGGATGCAGCTCGCCATTGTCGAGGGGGCGGACCGCACCGGCGAATATATGGAATACCTGGCGCTGCTTTTCCGGCACATTATCAGAAACAAGGAAATTATCGTCCCCCTGCGGCACGAGATCGAGGGGCTTAACTACTACTTCTCCATCCTCAAGGTGCGCTTCCCCAGGAGCCTGGATCTGGTCCTGGATTACGACGAGTCGCTTCTGGACGCTTGCCGGGTGCCTGTCTCCATTTTGCAGCCCCTGGTGGAAAACTGCGTCATCCACGCCTTTAGGGATTCCGCCGCCCCGCTGCCGGCCCGTCCGGAAGCGGGGCCTTCTTCCACCCCGGCGGAGGCCCGGCCCGTACAGCCTGCGGCGGGCGCCGCTGCGGAGCGCTCCCTCATCATGGTCCGGGCGGAAAGGTCCGGGAACCGGCTCGTCCTGTCGGTGCGGGACAACGGCTACGGCATGCCGGAGGGGACCGCGGAAAAACTGCTCCACCCCCTCTCCCTTGACGAATCCTCGATAACAAGGGTGATGGGCCTTGAGAATGTTATCCAGCGCCTGTACTTCTTCTACCCCGGCGATCCTGCCGTGGTAAGCATCGAAACCGGGGCGGGCCGGGGCACGGCGGTTATTATCCGCATCGATATGGAAAAGGAGCCATGTATAGCGTTTTAATCGTGGACGACGAGGAGCCGGTCCTGGACAGTTTCGAGTTCATGCTGAAAAGCGCCGCCGGCTTTGTCCTGGCGGGGAAGGCCCGGTCGGGCTACGAGGCCTTGCAGATGATCCACGAGACGGAGCCGGACCTGGTCTTCATGGACATCAATATCCCCGGCATTGACGGGCTGGCGGTCATTGCCGACGTGCACAAGAAATTCCCCGGCATGGTCTTCGTCCTTTCCACCGCCTACGAGCGTTTCGACCTCGCGAAACGGGCCATCCCCCTGGGGGTCTTCGCGTACCTGGTAAAGCCCGTATCGAAAAAAACCTTCTTTTCCACCCTTGACGACGCGCGGGAGGCCCTGGCGAAACGGCCCGTTATGGAAGATACGGAACAGGAAGATCCTGAGCGCCTCTTCTTCAAAAAGATCATCTGGCAGGAGATGGGCGAGGAAACATGGGAAGAATGGAAGGAACGGCTGGCCCTGCCCTCGGACCGGGGCATTGTCTTCCTGCTGGAGCTGGAGGAGAACACGGAAGAGTGGTGCGGGAAAATCGCGGAGCGAATATCCTACAAGCACCATTGCCGTTTTGACATCGTGCTGAACCGGGGGCTTTTCCTGATCTCCGGGAACGTCAGCCGGGAAGCGCTCAAAGCCCGGCTGGACGTTGTTTTGAAGGACAGCCTCCCTGCGGCGCTTGCCCGCTTCCGGGGGGTGGGGGAGCCGTGCCGGGGGCCGGATCTGTACCGCTCCTGCAACGGGGCGCTGCGGGAGCTGGAGGAGGCGCGCCAGGAAACCGACATACGGCGGTGGGAAAGGCTCAGGATCATCCAGCTCAGGCGGAAGATCGGCACGGCCCCGCCGGAGGAAGTCAAAAAGCTCTTTGCCGCTCTCTGGGGAGAGCTGTTCAAAGCCTACGATTTTGCCCTGGCCAGGGCAAAGATGATCCCGGTATTCATGTTCCTGATGGACGACTGTACCGGCTGTTACCGCGACGACACCGAAGCGTCGCCCCTCTTTGCCGCGGCCGAGGAGATTATGGCGATTCCCGACATGGCCCGCTGGGAAGCCTGGGCCGGCGAGGCGTTTGGGAAGGTACTGTTCCAGGCCGCCCTCCGCCGGTCAAACAGCTTCCCCGTGCCGCTGGCAAAGGCCCTTGAGTACGTCCACGCGAACTACGCCGGGGGGATACAGCTTGGCGACGCCGCTTCCGCCGCCCAGGTGTCCCCGGCCTATCTGAGCCGCCTTTTTTCGGAACACTGCAAAACCAGTTTTATCGACTATGTAACGGAGCTGCGCATAGAGAACGCGGAAAAACTGCTCAGGGAGTCAAAGATGAGTATAAAAGAAGTGGCGTTTGCCACAGGATACCAGGACCCCAATTACTTTAGCAAGATCTTCAGAAAACTTACGGGGCTTTCCCCGGCGGCCTATGCCTTGGGCGCAAAGCGCGGGGGGGACGAGCTATGAAACAGGCGCTTATGGTATTGGTAACGCTTTTATTCATGTCCTGCCCCGCGAGAAACGCGCGGACGCCGGGGCAGCCGGCCCCCGCCCCGCCCCGGGCGGAGGCGGAGCGGGCCGCGGAGGAGGGGAAGATAACCATCGGCTTTTCCGTGGCTACCGACACCTTCATTGTGGAGCGGTGGAACAAGGATGTAAAGGTTTTTTCCGGCGCCGCCCAGGAACTGGGCGGGAACGTGATCGTCCAGCTTTCCGCAGGGGGCATAAGGGAACAGATTGCCCAGATAAACTACATGGTAAACCAGAACATCGATATCCTGGTGGTGATCGCCCACGACACGGAGCTGATCGCCGGGGCTGTCAAGCAGGTGCGGGACGCGGGCATCCCGGTAATCGCCTATGACCGGATGATCCAGGGGACGCCTCTGGACGCGTACATCTCGTTTGACAGCCAGGAGGTGGGCCGCCAGTTCGGGATGGCCCTGCGCGAGGCGGTGCCCCGGGGGACGTACCTGGTAGTCAACGGCGGGGTGCACGATGTAAACAGTTTCGATGTAAGCAGGGGCCTGCACGAGATCGTCGATCCCCTGATCGCCGCCGGCGCGGTGCAAATCGAGCGCGAGATATGGCTGGAGGAATGGAGCTTTGACGAAGCGCTGGAAAAAATCAGCGGAATCCTGGAAGAGACCACCGCCTTCGACGCCATTGTCTGCGGGAACGACTCCATCGCCCAGGCGGCCATCCAGCTTCTCTCCGAGCGGCGCATGGCCGGGGAGATCGCGGTAGTCGGCCAGGACGCCGAGCTTATCAGCTGCCAGCATATTGTAGAAGGTTTGCAGCTGATGACGGTCTACAAGCCCATCGGCAGACTGGCCGCCCGGGCGGCGGGGCTTGCCATGGCGATAGCGGAAAAGCGGGCCGTGCCCCACGACATGCTGCTGGAAAACGGGAGCGGCGCGCAGATTCCCTCGTACATAGAAAAACCCATAGCCGTTTTCAAAGAAAACATGGAAGTGGTAATCCGGGACGGCTTTCATTCCCGGGAAGACGTGTACCGCAATGTAATGTTTTGACATCAAAATATTCCCTTTTTTTCAGGTTTGCGGACAAGATATCAAAATATTCTTCAATATTGTCAAAAATTTGCGCTTCCCCGCCGGGAGGCCGTGCCGCTACAATAACTTACCATAATTCAAATTTCGGAGGTACGAAATGAAAAAGATTTGTTTAGCGCTGATTATTCTCCTGGCTGCCGGCTCCTTTGTTTTTGCCAGCGGCCAGCAGGGCGGTTCAGGCGGCGCGGCCGGCGGAGCCCAGGCCCCGCTCATCGGCCTTGCCATGCCGGAAACTACGGTTCTGCGCTGGGTAAAAGACGGCGCGAGCCTCAAGGCCGAAGCGGAGAAACGGGGTTACCGTGCGGAACTCCAGTTCGGTAACGGCGACCAGGTCCTGCAAAACCAGCAGATCGGCAACCTGCTGACCCAGGGCGCCAAGCTGCTGGTCATCGGCCAGCTGAACGACGGCGTCGCTTCCGCAGTAGCCGACGCGGCCCGCGACAATGTGGCGGTCATCGCCTACGACCGGATCATCCAGAATTCCGCCGATTACGACTACTACATCACCTTTAACAACTTCAAAGTCGGCCAGCTCCAGGGGCAGGGCATTGAAGCGGGGCTGAATCTCAAATCCGCCACCGCCGCCAATCCCAAGTACATTACCCTTTTCGCGGGCTCCCCCACCGACGGCAACGCCTTCTTCTTCTACGACGGCGCCATGAGCATCCTCAACCCCTATGTGCAGAGCGGCGCCCTCAAAGTAGTGGGCCCCTATCCTGAGACTTCCAAAGATACCGCCAACTTCCAGCGTATCGCCACCGAAGGCTGGCTGCCCAATATCGCCAAGACCCGCATGGAAAACCTCCTCTCCGGCGATGCCCGGAGCGTGACCCTTGACGCGGTCCTGGCGCCGAACGATACCCTCGCGCGGGCAATTATCGAGGCTGTCTCTGCGGACGCCAAGTACACCAACAAGCTTCCCATAGTTTCCGGCCAGGACGCGGAAGCCGCCTCCCTCGCCATGATAAAGAACGGCCAGCAGTACATGACCGTATTTAAAGACACCGCGAAACTCGCGGAAGCCGCCATGATCCTTGCCGACCAGATCCTCAAGGGCGTGGCGAATCCCTCCGTCCCCGGCGCGGTCCTCGCCTCCAGCATCGGCCTTGAAAGCATCGGCGACACGGGCAGGAAAGTGGTAAAAGCCTACCTGCTTGATCCGATCAATATTACCCAGGCCAACTGGCGGGATCCGATTAACGCTGGCTTTATCACCCCCGAAGAAGTCACGGCAAACAACCTCCAGTAGGGAGGGAGCCCAGGAGGGGGGGCATTGGAAGGCGAAGCTAATGATGCCCCCTATGCGCGTAAGCGCCTTGGGGCGGGGAATCGGGGCCGGGCGTGGGAATTGGCGCGTGTCAAGATTCATGCCCGGCTCTGTATGTTTTTGCCCGATTGTTGTATAATTTAGAAAGCGGCTATTCAATTACGGTGCGCCCGGATTGTGGGCCCTCCGGAACCCGGCCCGGTTTTTTACGAGGGTACGCCATGGATGAGTACATTCTACAGGTTGAGGATTTAACCAAGGAATTCCCCGGTGTCAAGGCTTTGGACCGGGTAAATTTCAAGGTGAAAAAGGGCGAAATCCATTCCCTTTGCGGGGAAAACGGCGCGGGAAAGTCAACCCTTATGAGCGTCATCAGCGGGGTGTACCCCAAGGGCAGCTACCAGGGGAAGGTCCTGTACAAGGGCCACGAGACCAGCTACCACAGCGTAAAGGACAGCGAAAAGGAAGGGCTTGCCATTATCCACCAGGAACTGGCCCTAAGCCCCTATCTGTCAATCTATGAAAATATTTTCCTGGGCCACATGAATACCCGGCTGGGGGTCATCGACTGGGATTTTTATATAAAAGAATCGCAAAAATACCTGGACCGGGTGGGCCTGAAGGAAAGCCCCTATACGACGGTCAGCAAGCTGGGCGTGGGAAAACAGCAGCTTGTAGAAATCGCCCGGGCCCTTTCCAAGGAAGTGGACCTCCTCATCCTTGACGAGCCGACATCGTCGTTAAACGACGACGAAAGCGATCATCTGCTGGACCTTATCCGGGAATTCAAGAAACAGGGCATTACCGCCATCATGATCTCGCATAAGCTGAACGAGGTTCTCAAAATTGCCGACAGCGTTACGGTGTTCCGCGACGGGAAAACCATATCCTCCTACGATGTAAAAGCGGACAAGCTGACCGAGGGGATGATCATAAAGGACATGGTGGGCCGCGACCTGACCACCCGTTTCCCGCAGAGGAAATCGTCCCCCGGCGATACGGTAATGGAAGTCAGGAACTGGTCGGTATACCACCCCGATTACCACAGCATGAAGGTCGTTGACAACGCCTCGTTCTTTCTGCGCCGGGGGGAAATCCTCGCCTTCTGCGGCCCCATGGGCGCGGGCCGCACGGAACTGATGATGAGCATCTACGGCAAATCCTACGGCTCCAAAAGCGAGGGGGAGCTGTACCTCCACGGGAAGAAGATAGCCCCCCGTTCGGCAAAGGCGGCCCTTGACGCGGGGATAGGCTATGTCTCGGAGGACCGGAAAAGCCTGGGGCTCATCCTGATACAGACCATAAAAAACAACATATCCACTTCATCCCTCAGAAAAAAGTTTTCCCGCTTCGGGCTGGTGCTGTCCGCGAAAGAGGTAACGGAAGCCGAAAGATACCGGCGGGAACTGCGTATAAAGACCCCGTCCATCAACCAGCTTGCGCGTAACCTTTCGGGCGGGAACCAGCAGAAGGTCGTGGTAAGCCGCATCCT
>JAIRRR010000069.1 GCA_031255875.1 Treponema sp. | reverse complement strand
GCGGCCGGGCCGGGGCCCGGGAAAGCCTGCATCTCCGGCACAGGCCCCCCTTCTTCCGTGCCAAGCCCCACGGCGATGACGCTGATGTCCCGGGCAAGGCAGCGTCCGGCAGCGGCGGCGAGGCTGCCGGAGAGGGCTTCCCCGTCGGAAAAGAGAATTATCCGCCTTTTGCCGGGAAAATCGTCCTTAAAGGCCAGGGCCGCTGCGTCAACCAGCTTCTCCAGATCGGTCCCCCTGCCGGTTAGCTGGGACGTGCTCAGGCCCGCGAGAAAACCGGACAGCGCCTCGGTATCCCAGGTAAGGGGGACGGCAAGCACGCCCCGGCCCTTGCCGGCGGCGGCGGCAAATCGTATACCGGCGGCTTCCGGCGCGCCAGGCCCGCCCGTGACAAGGCCGAGCGCGATACCGGCGGCCCGTTCCAGTCGGCTGATCCCGGCGGCGCTGTCGCGGACATCCATGCTCCGGGAAAGATCGAAGGCCAGCACGGCATCGACTCCCCGGCGGAATTCCGGGACCAGCCTGGTCCCCCAGCGGGGGCCGGCAAGGGCAAGCGCCGCGAAGGCGGAAAACGCGAGAAACGCCAGGGAAGAGGCCCAATAGCGGGAACGTATCTTGCCGGCCCGGGCCCTGCCGCCGGAAGGGCCTCTTTCAAAGAAAAGCAGGACCTTCCCGCGCCTTAGGTAGTGGGCGGCTATAGCCAGGGCCAGGGGGATAAGGAGGAACAGCGCTCCAAGTGCGCGGGGGTTCTCGAAATTCACAGCAGGGCCCCCAGATACCAGCGCCGGAACAGGCGGGGGATGAACAGGCAGGCCAGGGCGGCCAGAATCAGCGGGGCCGAAAGGTCCTGCTTCCGGCTTACCGGGGCAAAGCGGCGGACGGCCAGTTCCGATCTGTCCAGGCGCTCAAAGGCCGAGGCAAAAGCCGCCCCGGACGGCGCCGCTATGTAGGTCCCGCCGCCTTTCCGGGCGATTGCGCGGAGGCTTTCGGAGTCAAAGCGGGATTCAAAGAAGCCTGTGCGGCGCACATTGAGGACCGGGTCCACATAATCGACCGGCACTTCGCCGGAAGAGCCGAGGCCTATCACCCAGAGGCCCGCCCCCTGCTCCCGGATCGCTGCGGCGGCTGTTTCGGGATGCACCGAGCCCGCGTTGTTCTCCCCGTCGGTGATAAGCACCACGGCCCTGTGCCGGGCCCCGCTTCCCCGGATATGCAGGGCGGCCACGCTCAGGCCCATCCCGAGGGCGGTGCCGTCCCCCAGTTCCCCTATACGCAGGCTGCCCAGCCGCTCCAGGAGCAGCTCCCGGTCAATGGTGGGTGGGAGTATCAGGGCCGCGTCTTCCCCCAGAGCCGCAAGCCCTATGGCGTCCGAGGGCCGGTTCAGCGCAAAATCGGCGATAAGATCCCGGGCCGCGTCGAACCGGCTTTTCCCGTCAATGTCCAGGCCCGCCATGCTGGGGCTGGCGTCAATGACAAAGAAGATATCCGCGCCCCGGTCGAGCCAGATCCGGCGGGTGCTCAGAAGCTCCGGCCCGGATGCCGCGACGAACAGCAGGAAAATTCCGGCGCATTCCATCCAGCGGAAGGCGCGGACGAGGAAACCCGCGTTGAAGGCCGGTTTGAAGGGCCTGCCGCCCGGAGGCCCCAGGGGGAATTCCGCCGAAAGCAGCCCCCGGAAGAAACGCCGCCCTGCGGCTATCAGGACAAGCGCGAGGATCCCCGCCGCCAGCGCCAGCGGCCGCTCCAGGCCGGGCCTCATCCCGCTTCCCCCAACGAAGCCCGATCCCCGGAAGGCCCGGCTTCCTCCGCTTTTTCGCAGGTCTCCGCGAAGCGCTGGACCTCGTCCAGTATCGCCAGCGCCTCGCCGCCGCCCGCCGGTACGCCGCCAAAGCGGAGCCGGTCGCAGCGGCTGAAAAGCCCGCTTAAAAAGGGGCCGTATTCGCCGCCCGGCCCGCCAAGGGAAAGGAATTCTCCGGGCACCATGCTGGCGCAGGGACGGCGGGTAAAGAATTCCAGAAAACGCCGGAGCTCCCCGTTGAGCCGGTCCAGGACCGGGCCGCCGTCCGGAGCGTTCCCGGCGAGCATGGCCCTCAGGCGCTTGAGCTCGCGTAAAAGGCCGCGGATCATCCGCCGCCTCTTCAGGGACCGCCGGTAGCGGGAAAGCCAGGGCAGGCCCCAGATCCCCAGGGCCGCGCCTCCCAGAATCAGCGCGGCGATCCCCAGGGCGCAGGCGTAGATTATCCCCATGGTGCCGGGCGCCGGGACGGGCGGCGCGTAGGGGGAGAGAACCCTGGAATTTTCAGGCGGGCCGGCGTCGAGAATCGAGGCGATGTTTACCGCGATTCCGGGGAAAACAAAAGGCCCGGCCTTAACGGGGGGGAACGCGACAGGGCCGGGAACATAGGAGGTAAAATCCACGAGGAGCCGGGCCTGCCCGCCCCGGTTTTCGATTTCGACGCGCGAGATAACCAGGTCCCCGCCCGGGGGAAGCTGTTCCGGCCGGTCCAGCACCAGGCCCCCGGCCCCGGAGAAGGCCGTGTCCAGGGGCAGCACCAGGCGGCCCGGGTCCCCCACGTAGACGGTCTGCGGCAGAAGGTAAAAGCGGTCGTCCGGTACCGGCCCGCCCTGGGCGAGAATAGCGGGCGCGGCAAGCGCGGCGGCAAGACAGGCAAGCGCCGCGAGCAGGGGCCGCCTCACCCGCGCCTCCCCGGCCGCGCGGCCCCCTGGTTCCTGAAGAAACGGGCCAGCACCGGGACAGCATCCTCGGCAGTGGAAAGCGGGAGCGCCCCAGCGCCCCAGCGGCGGCAGACAGCCTGCCAAAGCCTGGCCCGCTCCTCGTGCCAGGCAGCCCAGGGTTCCCGGAAAGAACGGAAGGCGGTGGCCGCGTAGAGCCGGTGGCCCGTCTCGTTATCCTCCAGGCTTACCAGCCCCGCGTCCGCCATCTCAAGGTCCGCCGGATCGCCCAGCCTGATGGCGATCACGTCGTGATCCGCGCACAGGGCGGCCATTTCCCTTTCCCAGTTTACGCACATAAAGTCGGAAATGACCGCCACCAGCGAGCGGGGAGAATTCCGCCTGAAATGCCGGGCCCGGAGAAGCCGCGCGGTCCCCTCAAGCGCCTTCCCCAGGCCGCTCCCCTTTCCCGCGGGCCGCGCGTCAAGGGCGGCGCTCAGCACGGCCATGATATGCGGCCTCCCCTTGCCCGCCCGGAACACCCGCGTAATGTCCTCCGAGAAAAACACCGCCCCCACCCGCTGCCCCGTCCTTTCCGCGGAAAAGGCCAGAAGCGCCGCGGCCAGCACCCCCTGTTCGTAGCGGCTCAAATCCCGGGAACCGGTGTGCATGGACGCGGAGCAGTCAAGCACCAGGCAGAGCGAAATTTCCCGCTCCTCGCGGTAGAGCTTTACATACGGCGTCCCGAAACGGGCGCTCACGTTCCAGTCGATCCTGCGCACGTCGTCCCCGGCCTCGTAACGCCGCACCTCGTCAAATTCCATCCCCTGTCCCCGGAAAACCGAGGCAAAGCCCCCGGTCAAAAGATCCTCCGCCACGTCCTTCGCTGCCAGGGGGAAGGTGCTGATCCTCCGCAGCAAATCGCGCTTGTCCATTACGGGACCGGGACCAGGGAAAGGATGCGGCCGATTACCGCGTCCGCATCCAGCCCGTCCGCGTCGGCCTCGTAGGACATCACGATCCGGTGGCGCAGGACCGGGAAGGCCGCTTTTTTTACGTCGGAGGGCGTCACATAATCACGGCCTTCAAACAGGGCGCTGATCCGGGCGCAGCGGTAAAGCGCGAGAGAAGCCCGGGGAGACGCGCCGAAGGCGATGTAGCGGTAAAGCCCGGACGCGGCCCCGTGCCCCGGCGCGGGGCTTCCCGCAGCGGGAGTCCCGGCGCCGGCCCTCGGAACAACAGCGGGCCTGGTCGCGGCGACCAGGGACACAAGGTAGGACGTTATCCGGGGATCGACGCGCACCGTTTCCGACGCCGAGCGCAGCCGCGCCAGGGCGTCGCCGCCCAGGACAGGCGCAAGGGCCGGCCTTGTCCGGTACGCGCGGCCCTTCCCCGCCGGCAGGCCCGCATCGGACTCCACAATGCGGATCTCCTCGTCCGGCGAGGGGTAGCGCACCAGGAGCTTTACCAGGAAGCGGTCCAGCTGCGCCTCGGGCAGGGCGTAAGTCCCCTCATGCTCAATAGGATTCTCCGTCGCAAGCACGAGGAACGGATCGGGCAGCGGGTAAGTCCCCTCGCCTATGGTAACCTGCCCCTCCTCCATCGCCTCGAGCAGCGCCGACTGTACCTTTGCCGGCGCCCGGTTGATCTCGTCGGCCAGAATCACGTTCGCGAAAACCGGCCCCCGCCTTACCGAAAATTTCCCCGATCCCTGGTCCCAGACCAGGGTCCCCGTAATATCCGCCGGGAGCAGGTCCGGCGTAAACTGAATCCGCTTGAACTCAAGGGCCGTAATCTCCGCCAGCGCCTTTACCGCCAGGGTTTTCGCAAGTCCCGGCACCCCCTCAAGCAGGATATGCCCCCCCGCGACAAGGGCCAGAAGCAGGCCGTCAATCATCTCCGCCTGCCCCACGACCCGCCTGCCCAGTTCCGCCCTGGCCAGGGCGATCAATTCCGCCGCCCCCGCGGCCCCGCTGTCATTCATACCGTAATTCTAGCCGAAAACAGGGCCGCAGGGAAGGCAAACCCGGCCGTTTCAGCAACTCCGGTTCCAGCCGCGAACAAGGCAGGCGCAAAGCTGCCGAAGCAAAAGTCCGTGTTGGCCCGTGGTTGAAACCACGGGCACGCCCATGCCCCGGCAACCCCTTTCGTTTTTTTCGGTTTTGGGCTATATTTACACTAAGTCGGAATGTATCCCGAGTTTTACCAAAAGGATGATGGTATGATATTCAACCCCGAATATGAGTGTATGGATCCGGGCGTCAGGAAAAAACTGCAGCTTGCGCGTCTCAAGAATCTGGTAGAAAAACTCTATGCGCAGGTGGCTTTTTACCGCCAAAAGATGGACGAAATGGGTGTAAAGCCCCGCGACATCCACTGCCTGGGCGATATCGAGAACCTGCCCTTTACAACTAAGGACGATCTCAGGCTCAACTACCCCCACGGGCTTCTGGCCTGCCCCAAGGACCGTATTGTGGAGGTCCACATGAGTTCCGGCACAACCGGCAAGCCGGTGGTTGACGAATATACAATAGAAGACATCAACATCTGGCGCGAGTCCATGGCCCGGACCATGGCGGCGGCCGGCTGTACCAGGGACGACATCGTGCAGAACTGCTACGGCTACGGCCTCTTCACCGGCGGCCCGGGCGCGCATTACGGCGCCCTGAACATCGGCGCGGAGGTGCTGCCCATGTCCAGCGGGAACACCGCCCGCCAGCTCATGGTGTTGCAGGACTTCGGCACCACCATGCTCACCTGCACGCCCTCCTACGCGCTTTACATGGCGGAAGAAGCGGCGGAGGCGGGCGTCGATCTGCGCAAGCTGCCCATCAGCAAGGGCTGTTTCGGGGCCGAGCCCTGGAGCGAGAACATGCGCAAGGAGATCGAGGAACGCTACAGGATGAAGGCCTACGACATTTACGGCCTTACCGAGATCATCGGCCCGGGGGTTTCCTTCGAGTGCGAGGCGCAGGACGGCCTCCACATCAACGAGGACTTCTTTTACCCGGAGATCATCGATCCGGAAACCGGGAAGCGGCTGCCGGACGGGGAGAAAGGGGAACTGGTGTTCACAACCCTGACCAAGGAGGGGACGCCCCTGCTCCGCTACCGGACCAGGGACATTACCTACCTTATGGGCGAACCCTGCCCCTGCGGCAGGACCACGGCCAGGATGCACCGGCTCTTCGGCCGTACCGACGATATGCTCATCGTCAGGGGGGTAAACGTATTCCCCAGCCAAATCGAGCACGCCCTGTTCGAGATCGAGGGAACCGAGCCGCAGTACCTTATCGTGGTGGACCGGGGCGCCACGCACCTGGACGAAATCGAGCTCCAGGTCGAGGTAAAGCAGGAATTCTTCAGCGACGAAACCCGCGGGCTTGAAACCCTGAGGAACAGGATCGCGGATATCATAAAAAGCAAGCTGCAAATAGCGGTAAAGGTAAAACTGGTGGAACCCAAAACCATTGAACGCTCCATCGGCAAGGCAAAGCGGGTCATTGACAAGCGCGCTATATAAGGAGGAGAACATGGCGATAAAACAGATTTCAGTTTTTCTGGAAAACAACGCGGGCCGCCTGGGCGACGTAACGAAAGTCCTGGCTGGCGCGGACGTTAATCTCAGGGCCATCAGCATCGCCGATACCGCCGATTTCGGCATCCTGCGGCTTATCGTGAACAAGGAGGACGAGGCGCTGAAAGCGCTGACCGCGGCCGGATTCACCACCCGGGTGTCCGATGTCGCCGCGGTGGAAATTGACGACGTCCCGGGGAGCCTCGCGAAGGTAATGGATTTTTTCAAAGAGGCCAATGTAAACATCGAGTACCTCTACGCCTCGCTGGAAAACAAAGTCAACAAGGCCGTTATTATTTTCAAGCTGGAAGATCACGAGCAGGGGCACAGAATACTCAGGGAACACGGCCTTTCCACAGTGGAAACATTTTAACGGCTTTTCCGGAAGGGATTTATCATGAAAATACTAATGGCCGCCAGCGAAGCGGTTCCTTTCGCAAAAACAGGGGGCCTGGCCGACGCGGTCTCGGCCCTGTCGCTGGCCCTGGCAAGGCTGGGCCATGACGTGCGCGTCGTGCTGCCCCGGTATTACTGTGTAGACCGGGACAAACTTGCCAGGCTCGAAGGGGAGCTCGGGGTACCGGTAGGCGGCGGCGAGGAATGGAGCGCCGTCTACACCGCCGATCTGCCGGGCTCCTCCGGGAAGCAGGCGGTAAAGGCGTACTTTATCGAGCACGAGAAATTCTTCGGCCGGGACGGCATCTACGGCATCCCCTCGGAGCCCGACTTCCTGGACAACCCCCGGCGCTTCATCTTTTTCTGCCGGGCCGTGTTCCAGCTCTGCCGCAAAATAGGCTGGATCCCGGACATACTGCACGCCCACGACTGGCCCGCCGCGCTGGCGCCCGTATTCCTCAAATTCTGGGAGCGCCCCCTCGGGCAGAACGCGGAATTCGGCAAAACAGGATCAGTACTAACGATCCACAACCTAGGCTACCAGGGCATCTACAGCAAAGACAATTACTACTACACCGGCATGGGGTGGGACGTTTTTTACAGCGCCGGTTTTGAAGACTGGGACATGATGAACTTCCTCAAGGCCGGGCTTTACTCCGCCGACAAGATCAACACGGTTTCCCCCAACTACGCCCGCGAGACCCGCATGGGCGCGTACGGCTTCCGCCTGGACGGGGCGCTCCGCTACCGGGGCGACGACTATACCGGAATCCTCAACGGCATCGACACCGGGCTGTGGAACCCCCGAAAAGACAAATTCATCCCCCGGCCCTATTCCGCCGCCGACATGTCCGGCAAGGCAAAGGCAAAAGAGGCGCTGCAAAAGGAATTCGGCCTTCCGGTAGACCCCTCGGCGCCGGTAATCGGCATGGTCACCCGGCTCACCGAGCAGAAAGGCGTAGGGGAACTGTTCGGCCCGGCCTACGGTTCGGCGTTTTCCATCTGCCGTGACATGAAGCTCCAGCTCCTGCTCCTGGGCACCGGGGAAGCCTGGTGCGAGAACGAGATAAAGGGCCTCTCCTCGCGTCTCGGCAACTTCAAGGCGAAAATCGGCTACGACGAAAAACTCAGCCACCTCATCGAGGCGGGGAGCGATTTCTTCCTGATGCCCAGCCGCTACGAACCCTGCGGGCTCAACCAGATGTACTCCCTGGCCTACGGCACCCTCCCCATCGTGCGGAACACCGGCGGCCTCGCCGACACCGTGGAAAATTTCGACCAGGAGACCGGCGCGGGCACCGGCTTCGTTTTCGACGACCTGACCCCCAACGCAATCTACAACACCATAGGCTGGGCCGTCTGGGCCTGGTACAACCGCCGCGAGCACATCGAGGCCATGCGCCTGCGGGCAATGGAGCGGGATTTCTCCTGGGAAAAATCCGCCAGGAAGTACCTGGAAATCTACGAGAGCGTCAAGCCTTAAGTACAGGAGGGGGGGCTGTTACCATAAGGCGGACTCCGGGATGCCGCAGCGCCGCCCGCCCCCCCTGCGGCCGGGCCAGGGTCCCGGCCTACCCCCGCGCTTTCCGGGGCTTCCCGCAGCCCGGGCCGCCAAAGACGGCGGCGCGTACAGGCCCGTCATGCGCCGTGCGGATTTTCATTTCCAAATTATTCTTTCTTCTATTGTTTCCAAATACTTTTCCAGACTTTGTTTCTCGGACTCAGTTATTATTTCATAAAATTTTTCCCTGTTATTATTTTGCTGCCAGCTTTCTATAGCATCAAGATAATTCACACGTTCCCTGTTCTGTATTACTGCCGGCGTGTACCCATTCCGTATTAATATTAAATTCATAATAAGCCTTGCCGTCCGGCCATTCCCGTCAATAAACGGATGTATGCTTACCAATCGAGTATGGGCTTCTGCGGCTATAATAACCGGATGTTCTTTTTTGGATGAAAATAACCAGTCAAAAAACATATCCATTTCATCCGCTATCTTTAACGGATCGCAAAATATATGCCTCGTCCCGTCTTTTAAATTCACATATACCGGAACATCGCGGTACTTTCCCGCATTTTTGGAAT
>JAIRRR010000050.1 GCA_031255875.1 Treponema sp. | reverse complement strand
GCCCCGGCTCTCGTCGCGGTAAGTGCCGGACATGGAGTCCTTTCCCCCGATTGCCGGAACGCCCAGCGCGAGCTGGGCCTCCAGCGCGCCGAGCAGGGCGGCGGCGGGCTTTCCCCAGGATTCGGCGGATTCGGCGCGTTCAAAGTACTCCTGGAGGGCCAGGCGGGCTTTCCAGGGGTCGCCCCCCAGGCAGGCGAATTTCGCCAGCGCCTCCCGGATCGCGCCTTTGGCGCCCAGGTAGGGGCTCAGCGCGGAAAGTTCCGGGTCGTAGCCGAAACTCAGAAGGCTTGCCGTGCGGCACTGTTTTCCCAGCGCCGGAAGCAGCGCGGCCATTCCGCATTCGGCGGTCCCCTGCGTCCTGCCGCCCCAGGGGAACAGTACCGACAAGGCCCCGATGGAACCGTCGAAACGCTCCTGGAGTCCCCGGCGGCTGCCGCTCCGCAGGGAGGCAAGCTCACGTTCCAGATCGTCGAGCAGTACCCCGGCCGGAAGCGGCTCGCGGCCCCGGCCGGAAGCGCCGATCCGCGCGGGGATTTTTGCCGCCGCGCTCCTGCCCGCGCCGTTGGTGTTGAGGAAGGAACGGGAGAGGTCCGCCACAGCCCTGCCCCGCCAGAACATGCGGAGCCGCGCCCGGTCCCCGCCCGGCGTTACCTTCGCGATAACGACCGCCGTCAGGTTTTCCGCGGCGGCCTCGCGGATAAAGTCCTCCGCGCGGGCGGCCTCGATCACTACTGCCATGCGTTCCTGGGACTCGCTTACGGCAAGCTCGGTCCCGTCAAGGCCTGCGTACTTTTTCGGCACCGCGTCCAGATCGATGTCGAGGCCGTCCGCGAGCTCCCCCACGGCCACCGAAACCCCGCCCGCACCAAAGTCGTTGCAGCGCTTGATAAGCCGGGCCACTTTTTCCTTGCGGAAGAGCCGCTGGAGTTTCCGTTCCTCTACCGCGTTGCCCTTCTGCACCTCGGCCCCGGAATTTTCCACGGATTCCCCGGTATGGGCCTTTGAGGAACCTGTCGCCCCGCCTATCCCGTCCCGGCCGGTCCTGCCCCCGACCAGAAGCACCAGATCCCCCGGCCCCGGCTCCTCCCGGCGTACCCAGGACGCGGGGACAGCGCCGATCACCGCGCCCAGCTCCAGGCGTTTGGCGATAAAACCCGGATGGTAGAATTCCGCCACCTGGCCCGTGGCAAGGCCGATCTGGTTCCCGTAGGAAGAGTAGCCCGCCGCAGCCTCGCGGGCGATTTTCAGCTGGGGGAGTTTCCCGGGCAGGGTATCGGCCAGCTTTTGGCGCGGGTCGCCGCCGCCGCTTACCCGCATGGCCTGGTGCACAAAGGCCCTGCCCGACAGGGGGTCCCGGATAGCGCCGCCGAGGCAGGTCGCCGCGCCGCCGAAAGGTTCGATCTCCGTAGGGTGGTTGTGCGTCTCGTTCTTGAAAAGCAGGAGCCAGGGTTCCGTGCGGCCGCCGCTGAATTCGGCGTCAACCTTGACCGTGCAGGCGTTAATTTCCCTTGATTCGTCCAGGTCCGGGACAAGGCCGCGCTTTTTCAGCGCCTTTGTCCCGATAACGGCCATGTCCATTAAAGTGCGCCCGTGATCCTGCCCGGCCCCGCCGTAGACTTCCTGCCGGGCTTGATCGTAGAGCGACAGGGCGCTTCTCAGGCCGGCCTCTATCTCGGCGCCGCCCCCGCCGCCCGGGGCGGCCTCGATCTCGATCCGCTCAAGCACGGTGTTGAACGTCGTGTGCCTGCAATGATCCGACCAGTACGTGTCCAGGACGCGCAGCTCGGTCAGGGTAGGGTCCCGGCCCTCGCTTTTAAAGTAATCCCGGCAGCAGCGAAGATCGCCGGCGCTCATGGCAAGGCCGTATTCCCCGCGCACGGCGGCCAGCGCCTCATCGTCCGCATGGGCAAAACCCTCAAGCGCCGGCACGTCCGGCACGGCCTGCTCTTCCGGTTCGAGCGACAGGGGCAGATCCGCGCGGGCCTCGCGGGAATCCACCGGGTTGATAAGGTAGCGTTTTACCGCTTCCAGGGCCGCGTCCGAAACAGGAGCGCCGCCGGCCCTGAGGATGAAGACCCTCGCGCTCCGCACAACGGGCCTTATGCCTGTGACCAGTTCCGCGCACTGCTCCGCCGAGTCGGCCCTCTGATCGTACTGCCCGGCCAGGTACTCGACCGCAAAGGCCCGCTCGTTTTCTTCCAGGGGGAGGGATTCGCCGTAAAACACCTGGTCGCACTGGGCCTCCGAAAGCACCAGGTCCACCGTCCGCCTGAACTGATCCGCGTCCAGCCGGCCCACGTCGTAGCGGTTGAAAAGGCGCAGCCCTTCGAGCCGGGCAAGCTCGCCGTACTGGACGCCCAGGAATCCGGCTATATCGGCCAGAATACCCCCGGCCTCGACATCAAACCCCGGCTTCTTCCCGACAAAGACTCTTTTTATGGATGACGGCATAGAACCTCGCAGCGGACAGGCTGGAAAGATTTTATCCGCAAAACGCCCCCCTTACAAGTTCTGTTCGCCCTTACAAGTTCCGTTCACATAGACATTGGGGAACGGTTTCTGGTAAAATAAGCCTGTTCCAAAAACCAGGGCGACTATCCAGCCGCCCTGCGGGGGACAGCGAAAACCGGCGGAAAGGCTTTGGGGGATGGATACAGGGAAGATTATCGAAAAGGAAGGGCTTCTCGCTCTGCTGCCCCACCGGGAGGGCATGCTGCTTTTAAGCCGCATTCTTGACTACGATCCGGACAGGCATACGCTTAGGGCGGAGTATGACATTACCCGGGACTGCCTTTTCTACGATCCGGCGATTGACGGGATACCCTCCTGGATCAGTTTCGAGTGCATGGCCCAGGGCATGGCGGCGGCTATCGGGATAGAAAACCGGATGCCGGGCCTGGGGCTTATTTTAAGCGTTTCGAATATGGTAATCAGCCGCCCGGTGCTTAAAGCCGGGACAACCCTGTCCATAGCCGTTACCGAGGATGTAAGGATGAACTCGGTTTTCACCTATACGGGCGAAATGTCGCTGGGGGAAAGCCTGGCGGCAAAGGCCAAATTTACCGTATACACTCTGGAAGACCAGTCGGCGTTTGAAAAGGAAGGTTATGAATTATCGTTACAACTCGGGCCGCATTGAGGGCCGCCATGGAAACTGAAAAAAAGGTCCTGATCACCGGGGCGGGCCGGGGCATCGGCCGGGCTATAGCGCTGGCGGCATCAAAGGCGGGCTACACGGTCGTCGCCCATTACAATTCAAGCGGGGCAATGGCAGAATCCCTGGAAGCGGAGATCCGCTCCCGGGGCGGGAAGGCCGAGCTTCTCAGGTTCGATGTGAACAACCGGGACGAGTGCCAGGCCGTGCTTGAGGCGTGGGCCGGGGAAAACGCCGCCCTCTGGGGCATTGTAAACAACGCGGGGATCGTCGCGGACGATTCGTTCCCGGCCATGAGCGGGGAAAAGTGGGACAGGGTCGTGCAAACCAACCTCGGCAGCTTTTACAACGTGCTGCACCCCCTGATCATGCCCCTCTGCCGGAAAAAGCGGGGGCGTATTATCACCATCGCGTCGGTGGCGGGCATCTGCGGCAACCGGGGGCAGACCAACTACAGCGCCTCCAAGGCCGGGATCATCGGCGCGAGCAAGGCCCTGGCCGTAGAGCTGGCGAGCCGGTCCATCACGGTAAACTGTATCGCCCCCGGGGTTGTCGAGACCGAGATGATCAAAGACGCGCCGCTCGACAGGATAGTCCCGGCAATACCCATGGGCCGCCCGGGGAGGCCCGAAGAAGTAGCGGCCCTGGCGGTGTTCCTGCTTTCGGAAGAGGCGTCCTACATCACCAGGCAGGTCATTGCCGTTGACGGGGGGCTGGTTTAGGCGATGAATTCGGAAAAAAGGCGGGTTGTGGTAACCGGCGGCGGCATTATCAGTTCCCTGGGATGCGAATGGCCGGAAATTTTCGGGAACCTTAAAGCGGGGAAAAATTTCATCCGCCGTATTGACGACTGGGCCAGGTACCGGGGGATGAACACCCAGCTTGGCGCGCCGGTGGACTTCGCGATGCCCGATTTCCCCCGGAAAAAAATTCGCGGGATGGGCAGGACGGCCCTGCTCGCCCTGGCGGCGACCGACAAGGCCCTCGCTTCGGCAAGGCTCGGCGATTCGCCCGAGCTCAGGGGAGGGCGCTGCGGCATCGCCTACGGTTCTTCCATGAGCGGCGTGGATCCCATCATGGACATCTACGGCATGGTAGTATCGGACGATGTCTCTAAAATAAACGCCACTACCTATCTCCGCGCCATGCCCCAGACCTGCGCGGCAAATCTCGAAGTATTCTACGGCCTTACCGGGCGGCTTATCACCACGAACACCGCCTGTACTTCCGGCAGCCTTGCCGTGGGGTTCGCCTACGAAGCCATCAAGTACGGCCTCCAGGATATTATGATTGCCGGCGGTGCGGAAGAACTGAGCGCGGTGGACGCCGCCTGCTTTGACGTGCTGTTCGCCACCAGCACGAAAAACGATCGCCCGGAACTGACCCCGGCCGCCTACGACAAAAACCGGGACGGCCTGGTCGTGGGCGAGGGAGCGGGCACCCTGATCCTGGAAGAATACGGACACGCGCTGAGCCGGGGCGCGAAAATATACGCGGAACTGGCGGGCTTCGGCACCAACACCGACGGCGTCCATATCACCCAGCCCAACCGCTCCACCCAGAGCGTTTCCATAAGGCTCGCCCTGGAGGACGCGGGGCTCGGCCCCGGCGATATCGGGTACGTGAACAGCCACGGCACGGCCACCGTTTCCGGCGACATTTCCGAAAGCTGGGCCACCTACGACGTGTTCAAAAGAGCGATCCCGGTAAGCACCCTGAAAAACTACACCGGCCACACCCTTGCCGCCTGCGGGGTCATCGAGGCGTGGGTTTCCATCAACATGATGAACTCCCTCTGGTTCTGCCCCAACATCAACCTGAAAGAATTAGACCCGGAGCTCGCGCCCCTGGATTACATAACCGGGGAGGGCCGCGCCATCGACACCGACTATATTATGTCCAACAATTTTGCCTTCGGCGGCATAAACACATCCCTTATTTTCAGGCGGGCGGCTTTATGATACCCGTTTCATACTACCGGGACAGGATACGCGCCGTAGACGCCAAAACCGAAGCCCAGAAAATCGCCTTTTCCCCGCTCACGTTCCAGGCGGCGCGGGCGCTTCTGGAGCTCGGCATCCTGCGCAGGGTTTCCGATTCGGGCGACGCCGGTCTTAGCCGGGAAGAGATCGCCGCGCAGTGCGGCATACCGGTTTACGGCGCCGGGGTGCTCGGGGAAATCGCCCTGGGGATGGGCATACTCAAGCTGCGGGGGGAAGCATCGGCGGAGCCGGCGGCAGAGCCGTTAGCGGAGTCGGCGGCGAAACCGGCGGCGAAACCGCCGGCAGCAGGGCGGCCGGAATCAGAACCGGAACCGGCAGTACCGGCGGGCCCGCCCGTGCAGGAACGCTTTGTTCTGGGAAAGATAGGCTGGTTCCTCCTGGAAGACGATCTTACCCGCGTCAACTTTAACTTTACCAATGATATCTGCTACCAGGGCGCCTTTGTTCTTACGGAGTCCGTAAGAACCGGGAAGCCCGCGGGCCTGCGGGTTTTCGGCGACAACTGGGCCACAATTTACGAGGCGCTCTCAAGCCTGCCCGGCAGGGCGAGGAAAAGCTGGTTCGAGTTCGATCACTTTTATTCCGATATCGCCTTTCCCGGAGCGCTGCCCATCGTGTTCGGCGGGGCGTCGGGCAAAGCCCCCGGGACGCTGCTCGACATAGGCGGCAACACCGCCAAATGGGCCATAAGCTGCTGCAGATACGACAGCGCGGTCAGCGTTACCATCGCGGACCTTCCGGGCCAGACCGCCGTGGCGGAGGAGAACGCCCGGGTCGCCGGTTTCGCGGACAGGATAAACGTCTATCCGTGCGACATGCTCGACGGCAAAACCGCGCTCCCCGCCGGGATGGACGCGGTCTGGATGAGCCAGTTTCTGGACTGCTTTTCCCTGGAACAGATAACTGCGATCCTCGCCAAGATCCGCGCGGCGGTCACGCCCCAGGCGGACATCTACGTACTCGAACCGTTCTGGGACATGCAGCGTTTCGAGGGGGCCGCCTTCAGCTTGCAGGCGTCTTCCCTTTACTTTGCCTGCATGGCCAACGGGAACAGCAAGATGTACCGTTTCGGCGAACTCACGGCGGCCGTTGAAAAGGCGGGCTTCGAGCTTAAAACCGCCCACCACGACCTGGGATCGAATTCCTACTCGCTTTTGCGCTTCAGG
>JAIRRR010000141.1 GCA_031255875.1 Treponema sp. | reverse complement strand
TTTTCCGACAAGGCCCAGAAACTCAGAAACGCCATTGTGGAAGACGGCCGGTTTTCAAAGGCAGTAAACTTTGAGCAATACCAGGTTTTCAATGACGCGTCAATTACTTCGGGCGTTTTTATTTTCAACCGCGAACATTCCGGCATAAAAGCGGCCGTCTTTAAGGAAAAAAGCTGTAGCGTAGACACTGTTGTCGATTTTATGAACAATGACAAAAACTATTTTTCCGTAACATTAAAACCGGACACGGTTTTCGCGCTGGTTGACGAAGGGCTTGCAAAGCTGAATCGGAAAATTGACGGGTACCAGGCGGAAAACGGCCCGCATCCTTTATTGCGGGACGTGTTTATGGTTGGCAAGGGCATGGAGACTGCGGCGAATGACGTATTTCTGTTCAGGGAATATCCGGCGCAATTCCCGGCCGAGTATATTAAAAAGCGGCTTGTCGGCGAGAATATCAGCCCCTATTATCTGGAAGACAAACCCGGCTATTTGCTCTATTTTGAGAATGTCGCCGATTTTAAAGATCTGCCGGAATCTATCCAAAACCATCTGAAAGCGAACAGGAAAATTTTACAAAAACGGGCGACCGTAAAGAACGAGGGGCGTATCTGGTGGCGGTACTCCCGCCCTATGCATAAGGAATACTATCGTCTGCCCAAGATATGGTGTTCCTACCGCAGCAAAAGCAACGCCTTTGTACTGGACGAAAGCAATGACTATATAGGCTTGACCAATACGACGGTAATATTCGGAACGAACCAAAACCTATCATTAAAATATTTGACGGCGCTGCTGAATTCCAAACTTTTTAGGTGGCGATACCGATCTCTGGCAAAACAAACCGGCGGCGGGGTTTTTGAATATGTCCCAAACGCGCTTGGGAGGTTTCCTGTTCCGGCCTTTGATCCTGCCAACGCTGCGGATAAAACCGCGCACGACAATTTCGCCGCACTTGTGGATAAAATTATGGAACTGAAGAAACGGGAGCATGCCGAACCGAACCCGCAGCTCAAGACGGCACTATCCAGGCAGGCCGGGGCTGTAGAAAAACGGATAGACGAAGCGGTGTATAAGCTCTACGGGCTTACGGAAGAGGAAATCGAGGCTGTGGAGAAGGCGTAAAAATACCGCGCGAAAGTTTGCAGCCGCGCTCCCCCTGTAGCCCGGCAAGCGGGCCCCTGGTCCGTACCCGAATACCAGGAATTACTGCAACGTCCGGTTGCAGTAATTCCTGAGGCAAAGCTCCGGGGTACGGACCGCGCCGGATAATCGTGTGACTGCTAGAACACCCGGATCGGGATTTCAGCGGGGGCGTTGAGGAGGCCCTCGATCTCGTCGTCCAGCTGGACCAGGGTCAGGGAGAAGCCCGCCATTTCCAGGGAGGTACAGTAGTTGCCCACGTAGTTTTTCGCTATGGTAAGGCCCGCCTCGTCGCATTTTTTCGCCGCCTCGCGGTAAAGCAGGTAAAGCTCGCTTATCGGGGTGCCGCCGAGGCCGTTGATCATCAGCGCTACGCGATCGCCCTTTTTGAAGGGGATGTCGTCGTGGACGGCGGTAAAGACCTCTTCGATTATGTCTTTGGCGCTTTTGATCTTGTCCCGCCGCCGGCCGGGCTCGCCGTGGATGCCCACGCCGACTTCAATCTCGTCGGGGCCGAGCTCGAAGATCGGGCTTCCCTTCGCCGGGGGGATGCAGGAACTGAGGGCGACGCCCATGCTGCGGGTGCGGCTGTTCACCTTCTTGCCCAGTTCGACAAGCTGATCCAGATCGGCGCCTTTCTCGGCTGCGGCGCCGACCGCCTTGATGATAAAGAAATTGCCGGCCACGCCGCGGCGCCCGGTGGTATAGGTGCTGTCTTTAACGGAAACGTCGTCGTCTATGATGACTACGCCGATCTTGATGCCCAGTTCCTCGGCTTCTTCTTTGGCGTTGGCCCAGGCCATGCGGTCGCCCTGGTAGTTGTTGATCAAATGAAGAACACCCTTGTCGCTTTTGATCAGCTTGGTGCACTCAAGGACATAGTTCATGGGAGGAGCGGCGAAGACATTGCCGGGGCAGGCCGCGTCGAGAAAGCCTTTCCCGACACACATAATGTGGGCGGGTTCATGGCCGGAGCCGGACCCCTGCATGATGGCGACTTTGTCTTTCGGCAGATCCGCCCTGTAGAGGATGTTGTACTCCGGGACCCATTTCAGTTTATCCTTGTTGGCCAGATAAACGCCTTCGATCATTTCCCGCACGAAATTGGCGGGATCGTTCATGAACTTTTTCATGCCGTTCTCCTCCTGGAAAAATTAATTATCAAGCCCCAAGGGCTCCAATAATTGCCACCGTCATGTCGCCTACGGCTACGATTCCCGGATCATAGGTGCCGATACTCCGGTCCCCGGTAAAAGACTGGCGGCCGCGCCTGGCGGTCCACTGCTTGGTCCTCTCCCTGGTTTCGACCGCCGCGGCGGAAGCCTTTTTGAAAGCGTCCAGCAGCTCGCCGTCCTTGTTCGCCTCCAGCGTCTTTACAATGTCGTCCAGGGCGTCCAGCAGGGTTTTGTCCCCCGGCACGGCCCCGCCCTTCTGGGTAATGCTCTCCATGGCGCTTTTGAAACCCGCGATAATATCGTCAAGGGCGATCTCCGCCTTGCCCTTAAACGTGATGCCGCAGCGTTTGAACAGGGTTCCCCAGACCGTGCCCGAGCAACCCCCGGTGTTGGCCATTATGGTGGACCCGACGTTGGACAGAAAGGCGCCTATATCGGCGCGGTCGAAACCGTCCCAGCCTTTCATGACGGCCCTGAAGCCGTCCGCCAGGGAAATGCCGAAATCCGCGTCCCCCATGACGCCGTCCAGTTCCGAGAAATAGGCCTCGTTTTTGAAGGCAACATCGGCCATGGTCTTTACGATTAGTTCTACCTGGGCCAGAGACAGAGAATTCATGGGTAAACC
>JAIRRR010000293.1 GCA_031255875.1 Treponema sp. | reverse complement strand
CGGCAGCTTTCGCTTGCCGTCGCCCGTATTGCCCGCAGGCCCTGCCCGGCCGGGGGCCTCGCTGTTTTTCGCGTGTCTTCCCGGCAGATTTGGGTGCTTTCCTTTTCCCTGGCGGCGGTGCTTGGCTCCAGCATACTAGGTGCGCGGACGGCCGGCCTTGTTGCGGAAATCGTGTCTTGGAATGTTTTGGTCATCTGTGTTATGCTGTATCTGGCCCAGGGCGGCGCCATACTGATGTATTGGTATTCCCGGCGGGCAATGCCGGTGTTTTTCAGGTTCTTTCTGAACCTCCTCCTGGTAATCGTTATTTTTAGCCCGGGAATTAACGCGGTTTTTCTGGCCGTTTTAGCTCTGCTGGGGATCGCTGAAAACTGGATACCTTTCCGGGTTCCGAAAACAAACGGATCGTCCTCAACTCCGGGGATCGGGGAATAATATCCGTCGGATTTACCCCAAAACTGATCCGTTTACAATAATCACCGCGGCCTGCGGGCGCGCGCGAATTCCGTTAAAGCCGTTGGTTTTAACAGGATTCGAAGGGAGTTTGGATTATGAAGGTTATTTTGAACAAAGACTTGAATCCCCTTGGGGAAGAGGGGGATGTCAGGGAAGTCGCCAAGGGTTATGCCCGCAATTACCTTTTCCCCCGGGGCATAGCCCTGCCCTATACGGAAAAAACAGTAAAGCTTTTCGAGGCTCGCCGCGATGAGATCGAGACCCGCAAGGCTGCCAAACGGCAGGACGCTTCCGGCATTAAAGAAAAGCTTGAAGCCCTGGAACTGGTTATCAGTATGCCGGCCGGTGCCAACGGCAGGCTTTACGGGGCGGTTACCAGCCAAACCGTGGCGGAAGAGCTTGCCAGGCAGGGTTTCCCCACGGAACGGAAAAAAGTCGAACTGCCGGGAAATACCTTTAAAAGCGTCGGGAAATATAAGGTAACGGTAAAACTATACGAATCGGCTTTTGCCGAGCTGAGCGTTACGGTCCAGGCCCAGGTCATAAAAACCGAGGCCAGGGAGCAGCCGGCCCGCAGGGGCCGCCGGTACCAGGCCGCTGCCGAAGCCGCGGCGGACGCGGGCGCGGCAAATGAAAGCGCCGCTGCGGAAAACGCTCCCGCTGAAGCGTCGGCGCCCGGAGACGGGGCAGCGCCGGACAGGGCGGATGCCGTTGACGGAGGCGCCCCTCCTGCGGAAGCCGTCCCGGAACAGAATTGATTCTTTTCCGCCATGGCCCAATCCGGACTCAAGGACAAAATCCCCCCCCATAACGAGGATGCCGAACGGGCGGTCCTCGGCGCGCTCATGCTCGATGACGAGGCGGTAATCACCGCCGAGCTGTACCTGAGGTCCGGCGATTTTTATTCGAACGCGAACCGCCGGGTCTACGAAGCGATACTGAGTCTCAAAAACCAGAGCCGGAAGGCCGACACCATCACGGTTGTGGAGGAGCTCAGGCGCGGGGGGGGGCTGGAAGCCGCCGGGGATGTCCCCTACATCGCGTCCCTTACCAACGTGGTGCCCACCATTGCCAACATTGATTACTACGCCCAAATCGTAAAGGACTGTTCCATAAGGCGTTCCCTGATACGGCTTTCCGGTGAAACCACGTCGGATTCTTACGATGATTCCAAAGACTACCGGATGATTCTGGAGGGCGCCCAGCAGCGCATATTCGAGCTGGCCAACGCGGGGCAGACCCTTAACTATAAAAGCGTTAAGGAGATTATCCCGGAAACCATCAAGCTGATAGAAAAGCTGTTCCATTCCAAAAGCCAGTTTACGGGTATTCCCTCGGGCTTTGAGGATCTGGATAATATTACTTCCGGTTTCCAGCCCGCCGAATTTATCATCATCGGCGCCCGGCCTTCCATCGGGAAGACCGCCCTGGCCCTGGCCATGGCCGCCAACATCACTATCAGGAAAAACATTCCCGCCGCGTTTTTTACGCTGGAAATGCCCGATCAGGCGCTGGCCCTGCGGCTTATCTCCGCCGAGGCGAACATCGAATCCAACGTGCTGCGGGCGGGGTCGAAGCTGCTCAAGGCGAGCGATTTTAACAAACTGGTGCAGGCGGCGGGGAACATTTACGAGGCGCCTCTTTACATCGTGGACATGCCCAACATGAAGCTCCTCGATCTCCGCGCCCAGGCGCGGCGGCTCAGGCAGCAGCAGAATGTCGAAATCATCTTTGTGGATTACCTTACCCTGATCAGTTCCGAAAACTACCAGATACCCCGGCACGAGCAGGTGGCCGAAATTTCCCGCTCGCTTAAAGGCCTGGCGCGGGAACTCAGTATCCCGATAGTGGCCCTCTCGCAGCTCAGCCGGGAAGTGGACAAGCGCACCAAGAGCGGCCCCGGGAAGCCGGTGCTGGCCGATCTGCGGGAATCCGGCTCTATCGAACAGGATGCCGACCTGGTGCTGTTTCTGCACCGCGAGCGGGACACCGACAAGGAGAATTCCGCCGAAACGCCCGGCAGCGATATCCCCACCGATTTAATTGTGGCGAAAAACCGGAACGGCCCCACCGGGATTGTGAATATCCTGTTCCGCCAGAAGTTTACGAAGTTCGTCCCGATGGAAAAATCGGATCAATGAGCCTCCGCGCGGCAAGCTCGAAGCAAATCTTCGGCGCGGTATTAAACCGGGCTTCCGAATAAGCGGCCGGCTATTCCGTGAGAACCGGGCCGCCCAGGGACGGCCCTTCTTTTTTTTCAAGGACCCACCCGTCGGGGTAGATGCGCAGCAGCGCCGCGAGCGTTCCGGTTTTGTTGTCATGCCAGGCGATAGCGCCCTCGTTGTCGATGACCACAAAAAAGCCGCCGCCGCCCAGGATACGCCTGGGGAGCCCTTCCGCCCTTTCAAACCACGCAAGCCCCTGCCCGTCGTACAGCGCTGCGGCGCCCCCGCCCGGATTGGTGGCGATTACGCCGTCTTCTTCTGCCAGCGAAAAATCCAGGTCTTCCCCGGGGAATTCTATCGCGCTCGGCGGGCGGGCGCTGTCGTTTGCGTCGAGGGGCAGGACGACGGTCCTGCTGTCCCCCCCGCTCCCGGTGATTACGGCCCCGTAGAGGCGGCCGCCGGACGTTCTGAAAACTTTTACGCCCGCCGAAGCGGGGTAGGGGAGGGGGACCGTCTCCCCGGTAACGATGTTGACCTTGAGGAAAGGGGCATTGCCGGCCGCGGCGCCCCGGGCAAGGACGATGTTTTGCCCGTCCAGAAACGCCGCGTCAAGGGAGCCGGCCGACGTAAAGGAAAACTCCACGGTTTGGGAATCAAGCGAGATTACCTGGATGTTGCCGGCCGGATCCATGAACAGCGCCAGGCTGCCCAGGATTGACGCCGAAGAGGCCGGGGACCTTATCGAAAGATTGGGGAGCGGGGTTTGGGACTGTTCCCGGTATTCGGGATAGAGCCCGGCGCCCGAATGGGAGTAATCCGGGGAAACGGCCTTTAAGACCGGAACGCTGCGCGGGCCGGAATCCTGCCAGTATAAGAAACGCCCGGCGCCCCCCCGGGAAGCGTCCGGTTCCGCAGTAACGCGGGTAAAGGGAGTGCTTTTAAGAAGGCGTATGGGAAAGCCTTCGGAGAATTCGGAAAAGTCGAGGGGGATAAAGCCCGAAAGGCCCCCTTGCGCGATAAAGGCCAGTATCCCGTTGGAGACGGCCCCTTCCCGCACAGAAGTCAGGGCGGAAACGGCCGCAGGAATGGGATTCCCGCTCGCCGGCAGAAAGTACAGCCTGCCGTCGGAAGCGCCCAGGATCGCGGCGTAAAAGGAGATCCCGCCGATCGCGGCGTTTACCGCCAGGTTCCGGGGCAGGGCCTTGCGCGCGGCTATTTCAAGCCTGGACGCGCTCGTTATCCTGTAGAGCAGCAGTTCTGTCGCGGCCCCGTTTGCCGAAAGGCCCAGGAATTCCCTGCCTTCGTTTTCCGAAGGGAAAAGCGCGAGATGGTTTGCCCTGCTTTCCCGGAAAATTTCATTTCCCGAAACCGCGTCCAGAATCACAAGTTTGTTTCCCTCCAGGGCGGCAAGGAAACTGTCGTTCCCGAAAAGGACCGGGCTCGAAAGATTGGCGGGCACGGAAAAACGGCGGAATTCGCTGCCGGTTTCGAGCGTCCAATAGGAGAGCGCCCCGGCCGGGGAGTAGGTGAGCATGGTGCGCTCGGATCTGCCTGTGGCGGCAAAGGAAACCGTAACCGCAAGATCCTCCGGGGATTGGAGCAGCTCGCCGGTCTCGCTCCGGATAAGGGCAACGGCCGACCGGGCGCTCCGGGAAACGATAATAAAACTGCCGGACGCGGAATAGTTGATAAAGAGGAGCGGATCGCTAAAATGCAGCGTAAAGAGGTTTCTTTTTTCAGCGTAGTCCCAGACGGAGACGCGGTGCAGGCCCATCCTGTCGCTTTCAATAGCCGCTATTTCGCTGCGGCCCGGGCGCGCCGCCAGGGCCAGGAGGGGGAGCTCGCTTATCTGGAACCGATCCTCGGCGCGGCCTCCGTCGATGTCCCAAATGCCTATAAAGCCGTCTTCCCCGGCGCTTACGGCCCGGCCCTTGCCGTCGTGGACAAGGGCGTTGATCCCGCCCCGGTGCGCCCCGGCTGGCCGCCGCCCCCCCTGCGTTTCCCGGGACTGGGCTTTCAGCCCCGCTACGGGCAGAAGAAACACAAGGGCGGACAGAAGCAGAAGGGCAGGGCCCCGGAACGGCTTTTTTTTGGAAGGGAGTGCCTTCATTTCAGATTCCCCGGCAGCATCATGTTTTGTACCGAAAGGTAGTTTTTGTGCCGCAGGGAAATAAAAAGTTCGGCTCTGGGGTGTTTTGCGTAATCCCCGGCGGTTTTTTCGTACAATGAAAAGGGAAGGCGGGTCAGCGCCATGCTGTTTTCTTTTAAACCCCGGATGTGGAATTCCAGCGCCGCGTCCGCTGTTTTGCCGTGGTACCAGATGGTTATTTCATTTTCAGCGCTGGTTTCCCCGGCCTTAAGGTAGAGGTAGTACTTGAGCGATTCAATTACCGCCGGGTCAAGGCCGTCGCGTATTACCGCCAGGCGGTCCGCCAGCTCAAGGTAGCCGATAACTACTTCTGTTTTATCGCCTTTTTCCTTTTCTTTTTTCCGGCGGTAAAACCCCATCCGGTCCTGTTCGGGGATAACTTCGAGCCGCAGGCCCTTGCCCGGCCAGGCTACGGCGAGGGGGAATTCCGGCTTGTGGAGCTTCCCGCAGCTTGGGCAGTTAAAATTCATAAAGCCGCCGTTTTCAATTTCGTCAAGGTACTTGCCGTCCCGGTCCAGATCGATCTCTTCGGGAATATCCGCCGTAAAGGTATTGTCGCACAGGCAGGGTATCTTCCGCTTCATGCCTGCCTCCGTTAGCGGCGTACCAGGAACAGGATGTCCCCGAATACCGCGAAGATCATTAAACCGGCTATCAGGACCACTCCCACGGTCTGGAACGCGTAAATTGTTTTGGGGCGCAGGGGATGGCCTCTCAGCGCCTCGATGATAAAGAGCAGAATCATGCCCCCGTCCAGCACCGGGAGCGGCAGGAGATTCATCACGCACAGGGCGATGGAAATGAGGGACAGGAAATTCACCATGGAACTGACGCCGGCGCCGAAACTCTGCCCGAAGCCTTCCGCAGCCGCGTCCCCCACCATGTAGGTGATCCGCACCGGCCCGGAAACCGCCTGGGTAAGGTCGATGCCCCGGAAGAGCAGGGCGAGGCTTTTCAGGGAAACGACAAAAGTTTTCCAGGTTTCGGCGGCCCCCTTGAGAAGGGCGGCGGGCGGCGAATAGGAAGGGGTGCGGTAGCGTATGGTGTTATAGGAAACGCCTATATCCTGCGGGACCCCGTCTATGTAGTTGAGTACTACGTCGGCGCTGCGGACCGAGCCGTCCCGCTCGTACTCCAGATGAAGCACCGGCGGGGATTCCCCCAGTATTTTCAGCATGGCCGCCGAATAGGGGAATTCCCTGCCGTTTACCCGGAGAATGCGGTCCCCCTTCTCAAGGCCCGCGATAGAAGCGGGGCTTCCCGCCGCCGTTCCGGCTATCACCGGATCGGTCCAGAAGTAAACCCCGATTTTCCCCGCCCCGGTACTCTTGTCCAGACTGGGCCGCACCCGCAGTTCTTCTGTTTTTCCGTCGCGTTCCACGGTTACGGGCAGATCCTTTTCCGCGTTCAGGGCAATCGCCTCCTGAATATCGTGATAACTAGCGGTTTCCCTTCCGTCGATACGGACGATTCTGTCCCCCGAACGAAGGCCCGCTTCATCCGCAGGGTACCTTTCTTCGGCGTTAATGTCCGACGCGAGGACAATGCGGTTTTCAAGCGTATTTATCTCAAAGCCTATCCCCCAGATAACCGAATATACCAGCGCGGCGAAGATCAGATTGAAGAAGGGGCCGGCGAAACAGACGACAACGCGGCGCAGCGGGCTTGTCCCGTAGTAGGTTCCCTTGGGCTGGGGGATTTCCTCCTCTCCTTTTTCAGAGGCTTCCCGGATATCGTTTTCCCCCCGCATCTTACAGTAACCCCCCACGGGAAACATGCCGATCCGGTACTCGACTTTTCCTATCTTTTTTTTCAGGATCGGTTTTCCCCAGCCTATGGAGAAGGCCTCCACATCGATGCCCACAAGCCGCGCGGCGAGGAAGTGCCCCAGCTCGTGTACAAAGACCACTATCCCGAGCCCCGCCAAGCCAAGAATGATTTTTACTATCAGCATCGGATCGTCTCCAAAATATAATTTTCCGCTTTTTCGCGCGCCAGCCGGTCGGTTTCCAGTATGGCGCGCAGTGTCTCCGCGCTGTCCGTGCCGGGAAAGGGCGCGTCGAAATTCCAGCCGCTGTGCAGTACGGAAGATACTATCCGGGGTATGTCGGAAAAACCGGCCCTGTTTTCGGTAAAGGCCGCGACCGCGACCTCGTTTGCCGCGTTGTATACCGCCGGGTACATGCCCCCCCTGGCCGAAGTTTCATAGGCAAGGGGCAGCATGGGGAAACGCCCGTGGTCGGGTTTTTCAAATTCCAGGGTAAGGGAATCGAAATCCAGGAAACCGAAGGAACAGGGGGTTGTCGCCGGATAGTAGAGGGCGTTGTGTATGGGGAGCCGTATGTCGGGCCGGGAAAGCTGGGCGTAGACAGCCCCGTCCTTTAGCCTTGCCATTGAGTGCACGATGCTCTGGGGGTGTACCACCACTTTGATCTGTCCGGTGTCCAGGCCGAAGAGTTCCGCAGCCTCTATCACCTCAAGGCCCTTGTTCGCCAATGTCGCCGAATCAATGGTGATCTTGGGCCCCATGTTCCAGGTGGGGTGGTTCAGGGCCTCCTGAGGGCTTATGCGATCGAGTTCTTCCTGCGTTTTTTTCCTGAAAGGCCCGCCCGACGCGGTGAGCAGTATTTCCGCTATCCTGTCCCTGCCGTGGGCCTCCATCAGGCTGAAGACGGCCGAATGCTCGGAGTCCACCGGGATGATTCGGACCTTGTTGCGCCTCGCCACGCTGAACACCAGTTCCCCCGCCATGACAACGGTTTCCTTGTTCGCCAGGGCAAGATCCGCGCCGGCTTCCAGAACGGAAAGGGAAGGCTCAAGCCCGGCGGCCCCGGCAATGCCGTTTACCACAACGTCGGCGCCGCATTCGGCGATTGAACAGAGCAGCCCTTCCCGGCCGAAATAGGTCTTCGAACGGGCAAACTCCGCGAAACCAGGGCCCCTGCCGTCGGCGCCCGAAACCGCCAGGGCCGCGCCGGGGTATTCTTTTGCCAGGGCAAGGAGCCCCGCCGTATTCCGGTGGCATGAAAACAAAACCGGCTCAAAATCGTTTTTCCCGGAACGGAGCACGTCCAGGGTGCTCCTCCCTATGGAACCTGTAGCGCCTAAAACGGCAACTCGTTTTCTCTTTATCATTTTCACCTTTGGCTTAACCGAATAAAAGCCGGTAAAGCCCGTAAAAGACCGGCGCGGTCAGGGCTATAGAATCGGTGCAGTCCAGTATGCCGCCCCGGCCCGGGACTATGGTTCCGGAGTCCTTGATGCCGGCGCTGCGTTTCATGGCCGATTCCGCGAGGTCCCCCAGGGAACCGGCGAGGGCGCATACCAGCCCCAGGAAAGCGCCGGTAAGCAACCGCGGGAAAAACCGCGCGGGGAAAACCTGGGGGGCAAAGTGGACTAGGCCAATTCCTACCATGACGGATGCCGTAAAGCCGCCGACAAAGCCCGCCTTGCTTTTTTTCGGGCTGGCGGCGACGAATCCCCGGTTGCCCCTGCCGAAGAGCATGCCGGCGGCCCAGCCGACGGAATCGTTGCTGATTACGAGGAGCAAAAAACCGGCGAGGAGGATCGTGGCGTGATCCATGAGGGTTATCTTCATAAGCCAGATCATGAAGAGTCCGGGGTAGATGATGACGGAAAAACCTGCGGCCATTTGGCTCAGCCCGTCTTCAAACCCGCCCTTTGCCTTAAAAATCCGGGAAATGAGTATCCACGACGCCCCGGCCATGATGGATACGGGGACGAGATCAGCCCCGGGAAAAAAGCTGATGCCGGCAAGGACGGCCAGGGGGGAAAGGCTCCCCAGAATAACGGCCTCGGGATTGGAAACCGGGAGGGAGCGCCTCCTGAGCATGCCGGCAAATTCCACGCTCCCCAGGGCGTTCAGGACGAGGATGATAATATTGGCCGTCAGGTAGTTGTGATGGGGCAGAAAGAACACTATCGCCGCAACGACCGGCAGGCCGATAAAAAAAAGCAGGAGCCGCTGGATAAGTGTTTTCATAAGAACCTGAAACAAGGTTTCACGAATGAGCGCCCCCGTAACGCCGCTCCCGTTCCCCAAACCGGGCAAGAGCTGTCTTAAAATCATCTTCGGTAAAATCGGGCCAGAGTTTTTCGCTTACCCAGTACTCCGCGTAGGCCCCTTCCCAAAGGAGAAAATTACTCGTCCGCATTTCCCCGGCCGTCCTTATGATCAGGTCCGGATCGGGCAGGTCCGGGTTATCCAGGTAGCGCCGGAAGTCCTCCTCGCGGATTTCGCCCGGGCCGCCCGCCCCGCCGCGCTCCGCGAGCAGCCTCCGTATCCCCCGCATAATCTCGTCCCGGCCGCCGTAATTCAGCGCCAGAATCACCTGCATGCCCGTAAAATCCCGGGTGTCCTCGCAGGCTTCCCGCAGCTCCCGCGCTATATCCGCAGGAAGCCCCCCGGCATCCCCGGCATGCCGGATACGGATGCGGTTTTCCCGGTAAAAGTCCAGCTCGCCCCGCAGGTACTGCTTGACCAGGGCCATAATAAAGGCTACCTCGTCGGCCGCGCGTTTCCAGTTTTCGGTGGAAAACGCGTACAAGGTAAGATACAGGACCCCCGCCTCGCTGGCCGCCTTGACAACGCGCTTGGCGGCCTTGAGCCCTTCGAGGTGCCCCTGGGTACGGAGCTGGCCGCGCCGCCGCGCCCAGCGCCCGTTACCGTCCATTATTATGCCGACATGGGCGGGAATCGCGCTCAATCTTCTCGAATTTCCTTTTCTTTCTCTTCCAAAGCCTGGTTGATCTTCGCGATGTACGAGTCGGTCAGCTTTTGAAGCTCGTCGGTATTTACCCGCTCGTCGTCTTCGGTAAGCTCGCCGGTTTTGAGGAGTTTTTTGAGTTCCTCGTTCCCGTCCCGGCGTATGTTCCTTACCGCGACCCGGCTCTGCTCCGCCTGGTTTTTCGCAAGTTTCGACAGCTCGTTCCGCCGTTCCCCGGTAAGGGGGGGGATGGAGATGCGTATAACCTTGCCGTCGTTGCTGGGGTTCAGGGACAGCTCCGAAGAGCGGACGGCCTTTTCGATTTCCCCGATAAGCCCCTTGTCCCAGGGCTGTATCACGATAAGCCGGGCCTCGGGAACGGAAATATTGGCCACCTGGTTCAGGGGGGATTTGTTGCCGTAATAGTCAACCTTGATCTTGTCGAACAGGGAAGCCGAGGCCCGCCCGGTGCGGAACGAGCCGAAACCTTCCTTAAGGCTGGCGACGGTTTTTTTCATCCTTTCTTCGGAAGCGCTGATTACCGCGTGCATAATAATCTCCTTATCGTGAATGGCCGGGAAGGGCGCCGCCCCTGCCCTGTGGAGAAACCGCCTTTTTGCGCTTGCTTCCGCTACACTAAATTCGCGATTCTCTCCGGGGAAGCTCCGGAAACCCGGCCGGGATTTCCGGAACCTCCCGCTTTTGCTTTCATCCCGTCTCGGCTTTTACCCGCCGACTTTAAAGTAGGCGTAGTCGGCGACCCGGAGCTTCGCCCCGGCCTGTTTGCCGGTTTCGTCCAGTACTTTTTCCACCGTCAGTTTCTCGTCCTTTACATAGCCTTGCTCCAAAAGGCAGATTTCCTGAAGGTATTTGTTTACCTTGCCCTTGAGTATGTTGTCGATTATATTGGCGGGCTTTTTGGAAAGGCTTTCGTCCAGTTCCATCTGTTTGCGGAAGATATCCTCCTGCTCTTTCAGGTAGGCCCCGTCAATTTTGGTCCTGTCCAGGGCCATGGGGTTAAAGGCCGCGATATGCAGGGCGAGGTTGAAGGCCAGGGCTTTTACTTCTTCCTTTTGGAGCGCCTCCGGCTTGTCCGCGGCGAGCTTGACTACCACGCCTATGGCCCCGTCGCCGTGGATATAGCTGGTAAGGTATTCGCCGTCCGAGGCTTTTATTGTTTTGAGGCGTTTAAGGCTCATGTTTTCCCTGATCTTCGAGGCGAGGGAGCTTACCAGGCCGGCGAGCTCCTCGTTGGGCTCGGTATAGCCCTTTTCCAGGGCCAGTTGCGCGATTTGGCCGCCCAGCTCGATGAATTCCGGGTTCCGGGCCACAAAGTCCGTCTCCGAGGCCAGTTCCACGAGCGCGGCGCAGCTTCCGTCGTCTTTTATCCTGGCGAAGACCTTTCCCTCGTTGGTAGCCCGGCCCGCGCGTTTTTCCACCGCAGCAAGCCCCTTTTCCTTGAGCAGTTTCTCCGCCTTGTCAAAATCCCCGTCGCTGTCCTGGAGTGCCTTTTTGCACTCCATAGGCCCGGCCCCGGTCTTTTCCCGAAGTCTTTTTACATCGGCAGCGCTAATATCAGCCATTTTGCATGAACTCCTTGCTTGTAATTTTCTCTACTTCTTACGGCCGGGGCGTCTATTCCTCGCCGTAGACCTTGCCAACATCAACCGGCAGTTCGTCTTCGTCTTCTTCCGAAGCGCCCTCTCCGGCGGGGCTGGCGGCCTCGGAATAGGACTCGATATCGACTTCCTGGTCCTCTTCCCTGACGGACACATCGGTTATGACATTTTCCATGTCTTCGTCCTCGTCGCCCAGGGTCTCGATGATCTTGAGGCCCGCTTCGTTGTCCGCTTCCACCACCGCGTTGGCGATGATCTGGGTAAAGAGGGTGATTGCCCGGATCGCGTCGTCGTTTCCTGGAATGGGGTAGTCGATGCCGTCGGGGTTGCAGTTTGTATCCACCACCGCGATGATGGGGATGCCCTGGCGCTGGGCTTCGGCCACGGCGATAGCCTCTTTCCGGGTGTCGATGATGAAGAGAATGCCCGGAAGCTCCTTCATCTCCTTGATGCCCCCCAGGTTCTTCTGGAGCTTGGAACGTTCCTTGCCCAGGGAGGCGATTTCTTTCTTGGTAAGGTTTTCGAAAGTGCCGTCAATCTCCATCTTTTCCAGCTTCTTGAGGCGAAGCAGCGATTTCTTGATGGTGACGAAATTGGTAAGCATGCCGCCCAGCCAGCGGTTATTCACGTAAATCATGCCGCAGCGCTCGGCTTCTTTCTGGATCGCCTGCTGGGCCTGTTTCTTGGTACCCACGAAGAGCACCGTCTTTCCGGCGCTCACCGTTTTCCGGACCGCGTCGTAGGCGTCCTTGATAGACTGGATGGTCTTTTGCAGATCAATGATATGGATCCCGTTCCGTTCGGCGAAGATGTACTTTTTCATCCTCGGATCCCAGCGTTTTACCTGGTGACCGAAATGGACCCCCGATTCCAGCAGGCTCTTCATCGTAACTACTGCCAAAATTTCCTCCTCGGAGCTTTGCGAGCGAAAACCCCGCGTCCGGCCGGACGCCTTCTCTGTATCTCATCACAAAAGTGACGGAAATTTGAACCTGTTCCGGCGATCCGGCCCTGCGGGCCGGGCGGCGGGACAGGCCCCTTGTGCCTGAACATGACGGTCAGGTGTACGGATAGCCGTTATCCCTGAGCATGACATAAAATTCCCTTAATGGCAAGCCTACAATGCCGCTGTAAGAGCCTTTTATGCCTGTAATAAAGCAGGAGGCAAGCCCCTGTATCTTATAGGCCCCGGCCGCCTCCTGCCATTCCCCGGTATTAAGGTACCACTCGATCTCGGCCGGCGAAAGCGGGGCAAAGGTCACCGCGCTTGTCACGCAGCGGCAGTCGGTTTTTTTCTCCCGGCCGCTGTAGAGGGCCACTGCGGTTACCACCTCGTGATCGCGGCCCTGGAGCCTGCGGAGCATGGAAGCGGCGTCATCGCGGGTGGCGGGCTTTCCCAGGATGGCCTCGTCCAGAACGATGGCCGTATCCGCCCCGCAGATCCATGGCGGGGAACGCCCCTGGAGCTGCTCTATGATCCGCTTGACCTTTCTCGACGCCAGTTCCTTGGTTATCTGCTGGGGGGTCTTCTTCCCGGTATAGCTTTCGCCGATATTGGACGGCATAATGCTGAAAGGAAGGCCCAGGAGCCGGAAATATTCCTGCCTGCGAAGAGATCCTGACGCTAAAATTATCGGTTCCATTATTTTCCGGGAGATACAGAACCCGCCTTCCGGCAGAGCCTTGGCTTCCTCATTAAAAAATCTTCGGCCTTGTTATCAATTTTGAGAGATACAGGACTCGAACCTGCCACCTTCAGCTCCGGAGGCTGACGCTCTATCCAGATGAGCTAATCTCTCGTAACAAACCGCAAGTACAATATAACCCCATCCGGATGTTTCTGTCAAGGAATCGCGTCGCTCCGCCCGGGAATTCCGAAATCGAAATTGCCGGACAAGGCTGGCGTTTACAGCAGGCTCACCGGGTCTACGTCGATTTCAAGGTAGACCCGGCTGTCCTTGCCTTTTCCGTAGCGGGCAAGGACGGCCCGGGCCGCGCTGTGAAGGGGGCCCATGGACGCGCCCCGCAGTATGAGCTGCCGCCTGAAATTCCCGGCTATAACGCCGATGGGGCATTCGGCGGGGCCGAGCGCGTCCGCGTCCCGGGGGACAAGGGGTTTCGCGAGGGACGCGAGGCGTTCGATAGCGGCATCCGCCCGCTTCTCTTCTTTGGAGCGCACGGTAAACCTGATAAGCCGCGAGTAGGGGGGGAAGAGGAGCGCCCGGCGCGTCCTGAGTTCGGCCTCGTAAAAGGCCTCTACGTCTACGGC
>JAIRRR010000262.1 GCA_031255875.1 Treponema sp. | reverse complement strand
TAAGGGACGTGAAAACAGGCCCGGTGCAAAGGCCGGGGTTTTCAGCAGTTAAACTTTATCTTTAGCGAGACAGGCGTTGCCGGAACAAGGCGGAAAGGCGCCGGAACTTTGCCGGAGGCCCCGGCAAGCCCTGCGGCAAAACCCGCAGCAAGGGCGGCGACGCCGATCCTCCCGAAAGCTTCAATCAGCCTTATGGCAATCTCTATCTGTAAGCAGATACTGCAATGTTCCCCGGTACATTCATGGTCAAGCTCTTCGACGACAAAAACTCCCGCAAAAACAACGGCCAGGGCCAGCCACCCCGCTAGAATCGCAAAAACGGGAATATTCCGCGAAAATTTTTTCATGATGAATTATACTACCACAAAAGCAGGAAATCCGGCAAGTGCCTGGGCGGGCGGCATGCCGGCTCCGGAAGGCCGGGGCCGCGCCGGAATTCGGGGGTTTATATTTCATATAACTATACATATTTATAGTACATTGAAGGGATTTCCCCTGCTGTCTGTACATTCCCGCTGGAATATGGTATACCTCCCTACAGGGTATCCGCACGTTGTGTATTTATGCCCTGTAGAAAAATCCAATATTGCTGTTTGATAAAGGAGAAATTTTATGAAGAGAATCGCTGTCTTTGCCGCGCTCGCGGTTGTGGCAGCCGCCGCGCTTTTTGCCGGCGGGAAAAAGGACGCCCCGGCAGCGCCGGCCGCCGCCGGAGGGGACGCCTCGCTCAGCTACATCATGAACAGGCAGAAGCTTGTCCTGGGCCTGGACGATTCGTTCCCGCCCATGGGGTTCCGCAACGAGAACAACGAGATTGTCGGCTACGATGTGGACCTGGCGAAAGAAGTCGCCAGGCGTATGGGCGTGGAACTGGTGCTGCAGCCCATTGACTGGAACGCGAAGGAACAGGAACTCAACACAAAGGAAATAGACTGTATCTGGAACGGGTTTACGGTTACCGAGGAACGGAAAAAGGTGATTACCTATACCCCGCCCTATCTTGGGAACGCCCAGGTGATTGTAGTGAAGGGCAATTCGCCGCTGAGGACCCTGGCGGACCTGCGGGGCAAGATCATCGGCTTGCAGGCGGGATCGTCTTCGGTTGACGCCCTGGACGAGGCCGTGGAGCTTAAGGCCTCGGTAAGGGAGGTGATCGAGTACAAGGACTACCTTACCGCGCTGATGGATCTGGACGTGGGGGGCGCGGACGCGATCCTCATCGATCTGGTAGTGGCCAACGACAACATCAACCGTTCGGGAAAAGATTTCCGCATTCTGGAAGAAACCCTGGCCGCCGAGCAATTCGGCATAGGCTTCCGCAAGGGAGAAGATGCGCTGATGAACAAGGTGTGGGAAACGCTGCTGGAAATGGCGAGGGACGGCACGGTCGCCAGAATCTCTACCCAGTGGCTCGGCGCCGACATATCGCTCATCGGAAAGTAAAACCGGAAATAACAGAACTATGCTGCGGATGATCGGCTTTATGCTGGAGGGGGCGTGGACTTCCCTAAGGGTGTTCTTCCTTACCCTGCTTTTCTCCGTCCCTCTGGCGCTGCCGGTCGCCTTTGGCCGCATGTCGGGAAACCCGCTGGTGCGCGGCCTGGTTAGTTTTTATCTGCTTATCATGCGGGGGACCCCGCTCATATTGCAGCTTATCTTTATCTACTTTGCCCCCAAGTACTTCTACGTGTTTCTGAACAACAGCCTTTCCGCGCTTATCGTTTCCGAAGGATTCTGGAACGGGGTGCGGGCCGTGCTTTCCTACAACAGGTTTACGGCGGTTATTATCGCCTTCTCGCTGAACTACGCCGCCTACTTTGCGGAGATATACCGGGGGGGCATCGAGTCCGTTCCCGGGGGCCAGTACGAGGCGGCCAAAGTTCTGGGCTTTACCCGGTCCGGGACCTTTTTCCGCATCATCCTTCCCCAGGTGGTTAAGCGCATACTTCCCGCTTCCGGGAACGAGGTGATCACCCTGGTAAAGGATACGGCCCTGGCCCAGGTGATTGGGGTGGCGGAACTGTTCCATGCGGCCCAGAACGCAGCGGCCCGGGAATTTTCCACCGTGCCCATCTTTGTGGCGGGCCTTTTTTACCTTATCATGAACTGGGTGGTAACGGTGGCCTTTGCCCGGGCGGAAAAAAAGCTTTCCTACTATTCCTAGCAGCCTGTTGCAGAAGGCGGGGCGTTGAGGAGCGCTGAATTAACATGGAAGTAATTGCTGTCCGGGATCTTGCAAAATCCTTTGGCCCGCTTGAAGTCTTAAAAGGCATTTCCTTTACAGTAAACCGGGGCGAGGTTATTGCCATTATCGGGCCTTCGGGCTCGGGGAAGTCCACGCTGCTCCGCTGCGTGACCCACCTTGAACTGGTGAACGGCGGCAGCATTACGCTTACCGGAAAGGACATGGTGCGCGGCGGCGTCTACGCCCACCGGGACGCCCTGCGGGAAATATGCCTCAAGGTCGGGCTGGTGTTCCAGAATTTCAACCTCTTTCCCCATTTTTCGGTGATGCGGAATATCACCGAAGCCCAGGTACGGGTGCTGCGCCGGAGCAAGGCCGAGGCGGAAGAACGGGCCGGGGCGCTTCTTGAAAAGATGGG
>JAIRRR010000261.1 GCA_031255875.1 Treponema sp. | reverse complement strand
ATCCTCAATCCCCGGAAAGAGCAGGGCCCGGGCCCGGGAAAACAGGTCCAATACTTCCGCGCCGGATACCCTGCCGGTAAAACTGATCAGCCCTGTTTTCCGGTATTTCTTTATCGCTTTCCTTCCGGCCCCGGCGCCCGCGATTACAAGCTTCCTGCCTGCGGCAATACAGGCTTCTATGGCAATATCGGCGCGTTTGTAACCCGTGATCTGCCCGAAAAAAAGGTAGAAATCCCCGGGTTTCCGTTCGACAGGCAGGAATTTTTCAATATCGGCAGGGCCGTACACCACTTCCGCATCCCGGTTGTAGTAACGCCTTATCCGTTTTGCCGAATAATGCGAATTGGTAATAAACCTGTCCACAAGGTTTGCCGAAGAAGAATCCCAAAGCCTCAGGCGGGAAACAAAACGCCTCATAAAAAAGCGGGTAAGCCGCCCGGCGTCCCGGAAGTACTCGTGGTACATGTCCCAGATATAACGCATGGGACTGTGGCAGTAACAGATATGGTATGCGTCGGGGCCGGGGACCACGCCTTTCGCGGGACCCGCCTCGCTCGAAATAACAAGGTCGTAAGCGCCAAGGTCAAATTCCTTTAGGGCGCCAGGCATAAGGGGCATATATTTTTGGTACAATTTTTTTGCCAGGGGGAGTTTTTGTATATACGATGTGTATATAGTATGGGAATTAATAAGGTCCGAGACCGACGCGGGGTCGTAAACGTGGGTATAAATATCCGCTTCCGGGTAGAGTTCGAGCAGCGCCTCGAGCATCTTCTCGCCCCCCCGCATATTGACCAGCCAGTAATGTACTATCGCGACTTTCATATGGCCCGGTTTCCTGTCCGGTTAAGCCCTGCGGCTATATGCCCGGGGTACGTGCTTTTCAAGACAAATACCGCAGGGCAAATTGTTCAAGGGATTCGCATACCAGATCCGCCCCGAACGTCTCTCCTGCGGGGCCGGGGCGTATCAGGACCGTTTTACATCCGGCCGCCTTTCCCGCGAGGATGTCCCGTTTATCATCGCCCGCCATCCAGGAAGCGGACAGATCTATGTTGAATTTTTTTGCCGCATCGAGAAACATTCCGGGCTTCGGCTTTCTGCACGCGCAGTCGATTTTATATTCCGGCCGCTCGCCGGGGAAGCCCCTGTCCGGATGGTGCGGGCAAAAATAAACCGCGTCCAGGAAGGCCCCTTCCCGGCCCAAATCGCCTTCCATTTTTTCATGGATCAGTTCGAGCCCCTCTATCGTACATTCGCCCCGCGCGACAACCGGCTGGTTAGTGATGACAATAGCAAGGTAGGGGGAATTGTTGATTTCCTTTACCGCGCGGGCGGCGCCGGGGATAAGGTGAAAATCCTCAGGCTCCTTTACAAACCCGCTAAGGGCATTAATGGTACCGTCACGGTCCAGAAAAACCGCCCGCTGTTTCCTTTTTAGATTCCGCGCCGGGACAAGGCCGCGATCAATATCGCGTTCGGCCTGGCAGTACCGTTCGGGTGTCCCCATGTCTTTAATATACTCAGGGGTATCGTAGGCAAAAATGCGGTTTGTCGCGATTAGGGGCTTGAGGATATCCCGGTCCAGATCAACCTTTTCAGAATCAATTTTTTTCCCGGCGGCCGCGAGCAGTTCTTTTGTCAGCACATGAATCCCCGCGTTTACCCTGTTTTTATAGTACAGCCGGCCTTCTTCCTTGTTCATCCACCGCGTAATCCGGGATTCGGCGTCGGTAACGAGAAGGGCGCTGTCGTGGGGATGGCTGTTGGGGTGGGACGCCAGGGTGGCCAGGGCGTTTTTTTCATAATGCGCGGCGATGAGCCGGGAAAAATCAATATCGAAAATAATGTCGCCGTTCAAGAGGATGAATGAGTCGGTCAAAGTACCGACGCATTTAAACAAAGCCCCCGCAGTTCCAAGCGGCGTATCTTCCTGAAAATAAGAGATCGACGCGCCGAAAGCGTTTCCGTCCCCGAAATAAGACGTGATAGAATCGCCCAAATGGCCGGTCACAAGCAGTATATCCCCAAGGCCCGCTTTGACCAGGCAGTCTATTTCGTATTCAAGGACCGGCTTCCCCTTGATACGTATCATGGGTTTGGGAATATCCCGGGCAAGTTCTGCAATCCGCGTCCCCTTGCCGCCTGCCATAATAACCGCCTTTATACGGTCCATGCCTGCGTTCCAATTTCGGTAAAAGAAGGGGTCATTACAACGCCGTCACGTTTTTTTAAGGCCCTGATAAGCGTCATTCTGTTACAGGGGTTGCAGAACAGCATCATAAAGCCGCCGCCGCCCGCGCCGGATATTTTCGCGGATTCCGCGCCGTTGTTCCGCGCGTATTCGTAGAGTTCGTCGATGAATGGGTTGGTAATCCCGCTGGCGGCGTGTTTTTTTGCCTCCCATCCCCGCTCAAGGCAGCGGGAAAACAGGGCGAAGTCCCCTTTCAGAATAGCCTCTTTCATTTTAACCGCCTGGCTTTTTAACTCGTGCATGCTTTCAAGGTGATCCTTCTTGCTGCTTCTCGTTCCTTCAATCTGGCGCTCTATGATCCGGGCGCTTTCCCGGGAAATGCCGGTGTAATAGAGTACCAGGGAATTCTCCAGTTCATTCCGTATCCATCGTTTGATGCGGAGCGGGTTTACTATTACCCGTTCCTCGCTTTCGAATTCCATAAAGTTAAAGCCGCCGAAGGTTGCCGCGTACTGATCCTGCTTGCCGCCGGCAAGCCCCAGATCGACCCGTTCAATCTGATAGGCCAAAGCCGCGATGTCATATTCCCCCAGGGGAAGATTGAGGTATTCGGTATAGGCCTTTACCATAGCGACAACCATGGTGGAAGACGATCCCAGCCCTGAGCCCGCCGGGGCGTCGGAATAGGTGGTCATTCTAAGGGAAAGCGGCTTGCCGTCGTTGAAATCCTTCACAATACGGTTGTAAGCCCCGGTGTGCAGCCTGAGGCCGGTATCCGTTTTTAGTTCCGGGAGGGAATCGTATTTTTCCTCCTTTTCAATATCGGCCGCCGTAAAAACTATTGCCTGGTCGCCGGCAGGCTCCAGGGTGCAGAACGCGTACATATCAATCGTGGCGTTCAGGATATACCCGCCGTAAAGGTTATAGTAGGAGGCAATATCGGTTCCGCCTCCGGCAAGGCCAAGCCTTAAAGGGGCCTTTGAACGTATGATCATGGTGGTTTAT
>JAIRRR010000205.1 GCA_031255875.1 Treponema sp. | reverse complement strand
GCGCTTATCTTCGGCGCGAAAGAATCTACCGGCGTCGTGCTGCCCATGCTGTGCTTCGCCGATCTTCTGGCCGTGGCCTATTACCGGCGGGCCGCCCGCTGGAAGTACATCGCCAGGCTGCTCCCCTGGGCGCTCGCGGGATTCGGCGTCGCCATTTTCGTGGACCGGCTCGTCCCGGCAAAGGCGTTCAGGGTCCTTATCGGCATCTGCATACTCCTGGGCCTGGCCGTCATGTTCTGGAACGACCTGCGCGGCAGGGACGCGCCCGTGCCCGACGGCTGGTGGTTTTCGGCAATCTTCGGCATTATCGGCGGCTTTTCCACGATGATCGGGAACGCGGCGGGCCCCGTCATGTCGGTATACCTCCTTTCCACGCGCCTACCCAAGGAGAACTTTGTCGGGACCGCCGCGTGGTTCTTCATCATCCTCAACTACCTGAAGATACCGTTGCAGGCGCTTGTTTGGCGTAACATCCATATCAAGGGCCTGCTTTTCGGTGTTTCGATGATCCCGTTCATCCTGCTGGGCCTTTTCCTCGGCGTTTTGATCGTCAGGCTTGTCTCGGAAAAGTATTACCGCGCCCTGGTCTATGTCATGACGGTCGCATCCTGCGCCCTGCTGATCCTGTAATTGGCGGAACGGGGCTCTCAGTCCGAAGCGTAGACTATGTCCACGCCGTTCTGCATCAGGAGCGATTCCCACTGCTCGCTCAGTTTCAGGTCGGTTATGAGCACGTCTATCCGCGAGAAGGGGCATATCCGGTAAAAGGCGGGCCGGTCGAATTTGGTGTGATCGCAGAGGAGGATAATCTTCTGGCAGGCGGACATCATCTTTTTGCGGAGCTCCGCTTCCGCGTCGGAATAGTCCATGGCCCCGTGGCTCATCCACAGGCCGGTGCAGGAGAAGAAGAACTTTGACGCCCAGTAGTCGGTAACGCAGTTTTCCGCCTGGTTGCCGATAAAGGACAGGGACGGCTTGCGCAGCTTGCCGGATATGCCGTACACGGTGATGTTCTCCAGAAGGGCCATGTCGGTTATGGCCCGGATGCCGTTGGTGATTACCGTCAGGCCGCTGATCCCGTCCATAAAGTTGGTCAGCTCCTTAGTCGTGGTAGAGGAGTCCATAAAAATAGTGTCCTGATCCTCGATGAACCCCGACGCCTTTTTGGCGATCAGCTGTTTCGCCTCCCGCTGCTCTATTTCCCGCACCACCAGGGGTATCTCCGCGTTGATCCCCTCCACCAGCACGGCCCCGCCGTAGGTGCGCTTGACCAGCCCCTGCTGCTCCATTTTTTCCAGATCCCGGCGTATGCTGGCGGAGCTGATGGAGAAAAGGCCGGACAGTTTGTTGATGTTGACCACCTTGTCCTTGTTGAGGATATCCATGATGGCGTTCTGCCGTTCCAGGGTTAGCATGCCGCAGCCTCCTTTGATATTGCGCACGTCGCCTTTTTCATAAAAATAATGAAATATTTATTGACAATTTACATAAATGGACGTACTATTCTTAGCATACTTATACAAATTGACATGATCGCGCATATCATGTCAAGGTTGTATGTTCAATTTGCAGTGTAGCGCAAATAAGTCGGCGGTTCAAGGCTGTTGGGTCCCGTGTACGGGCAAACGCCGCGCGTTTCGGCGCGGGCCCTTGTCCGTTCCGGTTTAACAATGGGGCAGGGTATGGGCGAATACCTCGAAATTCGGAACATTTCAAAGAGTTACGGCGTCGTCCGGGCGCTGAAGGATGTCAGCTTTTCAATCGCCAGGGGGGAGGTCCACGCCCTGCTCGGGGAAAACGGCGCGGGCAAGTCCACGCTGATCAAGATTATCAGCGGGGAGGAGGCGCCCAGCTCCGGCTCCCTGTTTATAGACGGCGCCGAGGTGCGGGTCTTCCACCCTGCCAACGCCATGGACGCGGGTATCGCCATGGTTCACCAGGAACTGGCCGTGTTCGAGAATATGACGGTAAGCGATAATATCTTTCCCAACTGCGCCTATGCCACCGGGGCGGGCTTTATCAACCAGCGGAAGGTCAATTCCGAGGCCAAGTCCCTCATCGACCTTTTCGGCATGAGCATCTCCCCCCGGCAGAAGATGGATTCCCTGACCCTGGGGCAGCAGCAGATGGTGGAAATCCTGCGCTGCGTGAGCGCCGGCCGGCAGCTTATCCTCCTGGACGAGCCCACTTCCGGGCTGAACCAGGAAGAGACGGACAGGCTCATGGGCATTATCAGGCAGATGAAGTCCCGGGGTATCACGGTTGTTTACATTTCGCACCACATCAGCGAGATTATGGAGATCAGCGACCGGGTGACCGTGCTGCGGGACGGGGCCTACGTGGGCACCTATGAAAACGACGATGCCCTGACGGAAACGGACCTGATAAGCCGCATGGTGGGCCGGGAGCTGACCGGGACCCTGTATGCCGCCCGGGCCGACGACGGCATCGCCGCCGGCGAAGTTGTCTTCGAGGCAAAGAATCTGGCAAAGAAAAATTCGGTCCGGGATATCAGCTTCCGCCTGCGCCGGGGGGAGGTGCTGGGCTTCTTCGGCCTTGAGGGCAGCGGCACCAACACCGTCAGCCGTATGATCTACGGCCTGGAGGCCGCCGATTCCGGGGAGCTGGCCCTCCGGGGGAAAAGGCTGCGGAAATGGAGCCCGGACATTATGGTGCCGTCGGGGGTGATGTACCTGAACAACAACCGCAAAAACGCGGGGCTTCTGTTAAATTCCCCGGTGCTGGAGAATCTTTCGGTCCCCCTCCTCAAGGAGCTTTCGGACGGTATTTTTATAAGCGCCCGCAAAATGGCGGCCCACGCGGAAAAATACATCAGCGAATTCAACATCGTCCTCCCCTCGGTCTACCAGCTTCCCAGGAACCTGTCCGGCGGGAACCAGCAAAAACTGATGTTTTCCATTTGCCTGGGCAATAAGCCGGAGATCATCATCATCAACGAGCCGACCAGGGGCATTGACGTGGGGGCCAAGGGGGAGATCCACCGTTTTATCCTGGAACTCATCAAAAACGGGGTAAGCGTTATCGTGTTCAGCAGCGAGATACCGGAACTTATCAGCCTTTGCGACCGGGTGATCGTGATGAGCAAGAACCGCATTTTTGGCGAGCTTGCCAAGGGCAATATCACCAACGAGCAGATTATGGCGAAGGCCGCGGGATCGGCGGGCTAACGGTGGCGCAGGGGATCGGCACGGTACAGGGGGTACGGGGGTGGCGCAGTTGAGCAGGGGATTGAAAAACAGGCAGCCGGTGAATCTTTCTTCATTTACTATTATCATCCTTACCCTGGTATTGGCAACGGGCCTTACCCTGACCAGCAAAACCTTCCTGTCGGCGAACAACATGCTGTCCATACTTTACGGGGTTTCCATCAATTTTTACGGGACCATAGGCTTTGTGTACCTTATGGTCATGGGGGAGCTGGATCTTTCCGTCGGCTCGGTATACGCCTTTAGCGGGATGATGGTGGGCATGCTGATGAGGAACAGGATGCCCCTGGCCCCCGCCCTTCTCATCGCCCTCGGCCTTTCGGCCCTTATCGGCCTTATAAACGGCTTTCTTGTGGTAAAGTTCAAGGTGGCGTCCATGATGATTACCCTGGGAACCATGGCCGCGGTGCGGGGAGTCGCGAATCTCCTGACTTCCAACCTCTACGGGTACCCCTACCGGCCCGCTTACCAGGCCCTGTCACGGGTGCGCGTCGGCGGCATCCATTTTACTACTATATTTATGGTGGCGGCCCTTGTCGTGCTGGAAGTGCTGCTCAAGCGGGCCACGGTTTTTAAAAAGATGTTCATCGTCGGGGAAAACCCGGAAACCGCCCGGATATACGGCATCAAGGCCGGGCGCTTAAAGATAATCGTGTTTACCGTTACCGCCCTGCTCGCCGGAGCGGGGGGCATACTTACCGGCGCCCGGCTCGGCTTTGCCGATTCCACCATAGGCAACGGCCTGGAATTTACGATTCTTACCGCCGTGGTATTGGGGGGCGCCAGCCTTTCGGGGGGCAAGGGCAGCATATTGCGCTCGGTAATCGGGCTCATCTTTCTGGCAATGATCACCACCGGCATGATCGTCCACAACATTGAACCCCTTATCCAGCAGCTCATCGTGGGCCTTATCCTTATTATTACCGTGTTTATCGACACGCGCATGGGCAGGATGGGCGCAATGGCCCTGAAACAGCACAGGGCCGTCAGGCAGGGGGAGAGTCGGGCATGACAGGCGCGGGCAAGGTATTTGATCAGGCGGAAAGGCTGTTAAAAAAGACGCGGGGCGTCATATCCGCGCGGCCCGAGAGCATTTCCCTGATGCTCTGCATTATTATGATCCTCATCCTGAGTATCTTCGTGCCCCGTTATTTTTACAATTCCTTTAACTTCAGCTCGCTGGTGGCGGCGGTCGCCCCGGAAGGCATTGTCGCCCTGGGCATGATGCTGCTGCTCATCTCCGGGGTTTTCGATCTGTCCGTGGGCAGCGTGATGTGCCTGGGGGGGCTGGTCGCCTCCATTGCGGCGACCTTCGGCGTGCCCACGCCCCTCGCGGTGCTGCTGGGCCTGTCGGCAGGGTTTTTAACCGGCGCGGTGAACGGCTTTTTGACCGAGATTGCCGGGGTGAACCCCCTTATCACCACCATAGGCATGATGTACATGGTGCGGGGGGTGACGGAGATTACCCTGGTCAGCCGGGGCAAAGCCGGCTACGCCAATTTCCCCCAGAGTTTCAAAGACCTGGGGCAGGGGACTTTTTTGGGGATCATGTATATGTTCTGGATCATGCTGATCCTGCTGGCGCTCTTTACCGTGTACATCACCATGCGCAAGGGGGGCCGCCGTATTTATTTTATCGGGGGCAACGAGAACGCGGCCCTGGCCATGGGTATCCGGAAGCGGAAGATACGGATACTGCTCTTTATCCTGACCGGCGTCCTGGCGGCGCTGGCGGGGATCTTGCTCAACGCCCGCACGGGGAGCGCGAACCGCTACATCGGCCAGAACTCGCACATCAATATTATCATAGCCTGTATCATCGGCGGCGGGAGTCTGGCCGGGGGCAAAGGCAATATGCTGGGCGCTGTATTCGGCACCCTGTTTCTGGCGCTTTTGAACAACGCCTTTAACCTGTTCGAGGTGAACCAGCACGTGCAGAGTCTAACCACGGGGACGGTCCTCCTGGCGGTGGTCGTCGTCGACGGGTATATGAGTATTCTCAAACGTAAAGCCCTGGGCAAGGAATAGGGCTTTGCTGTCATTGGAAACAGGCGCGGTTTTTACCGCGTTTGGAAAATATATTTCAGGAGGAAAGTAATGAAAAAATTCGGAATACTGGGCGCCGCAGTACTTATCGGCGTCGTGTTGCTCGCCATCGGGTGCTCCCAAAGACCGGCCGCGAGCGCCGGAACCGCTGCCGTCGCAAGCAGCGCCGAGGTTAAAGGCGTTTATGCCAAGCTGGATCCGAACCGGACCTACTACCTGTGTTCTTCCCACCAGGGGCACACCTACTTCGCCGATTCCCACATTGCCCTGCGCTACGCGGCGGAGTACTTCAATGTGAATATCGTGGCCCAGGGACCCGACGGGTGGGACACCACCGCGCAGGCCCAGGCCATCGAGCAGGCCATCAGCAAGAACCCCGCGGGCATCATCACCCGGTTCTGGGATTCTACCCCCCTGGAGGCGACCAGGCGGGCAACCGCCGCAGGGATCCCGGTGGTCGTTACCGAAACCCGGATTGGCGAGACCCAGGCCGACATAGGCGGGGCCCTGACCTACATCGGGCTTGACAACTACGTCTGCGGCCGGGACACCGCCCGTGCGCTGGTGCAGTACGGCGGCGGCAGCGGCGACGTGGTCCTCATGGGCAACTGGGGCGCTTCCAACACCGATGCCAAACGGCAGGGCGTCGAGGACTATCTGAGGGAGAACGCCCCGGGCTGGCGCATCATCGCGACCGTTGACGACAAAGCAGACACCGCCGCCGCCATCGAGGCCGGCAAGTCCGTCATCAACAACTACCCCAACGCCAAAGGTATCATCGGCCTTGACTCCTCTTCCGGGACCGGCATCTCCACGGCAATGGAAGAGCTGAACATACCCGCCGGCACGTATACCATCGTGGTGCACGACCGCGAGCCCGCGACCCTGGAATTCATCGAGCGGGGTTATATTTCCGCCACTCTTTGCAACAAAACCGCCACCGACGAGTATCTGGCGATTCTGCTGATGGAAGACTGGAACAACGGCGGGCTCAAGAATATCCCCCTGAGCAGCAACAACGCCGCCGCAGGCATCAACCCCCTGCCGGACAATATGTACAACACGGTCTTCGCCATCACGCAGGCCAACGTGCAGTACTTCAAAGCCGACGTTATGCCCGATATCAGGACCAGCCTCTACAACAAGTAATTCGCCGTTGGGTCTGCCTCAAAACTTCTGTTTTGGGGCAGGCCCGGTTGTTTGACCTGTATTTTGGCAGGGGATAAGCGGTAAAATAATCACACCCAACGCTCCTGATACAGCAGCCTATGAGGAGTATGCGCGTCAGTACGAGGCTGCGTACCATTACCATGCTCTTGAAGGAAGAATCCAAGAAACCTGTAGCAACCCTGAGTTGAAGGAGTGGAAGGAATGAATTCGAAGGATCGCGTTCTGACGGCGATACAAAAACAAATTCCCGACAGGCTGCCCGTGTTTTGCGGGCGTATTGACGATATTGATTACTGGCTTTCCGGCTTGGGCTTGGACTCGGAAGCGGAACTTCGGACTCATTGGGGATTGGATATTCAAAAAATGTCCTATAGCAAGGCATTCCGTCTTCCCGAGGGAAAAACCATCTGGGGCGCAGAGGATAATTGGGACGCCGGTTACAGCAGTCTAAAGGATTTCCCTCTTAAAAACGCGGAAACTATTGCTGATGTGGAGAAACATACCTGGCCGGATTTATCCATGGTAGACTTTGATGAAATTTCGGCGCAGCTAAAGGGCCTGGATCAAAACAAAGCACGGATCGGCTCAATAGGTTTTCAGGCCGTTTTTTGTACTCTTTGTGACCTTTTTGGCATGGATAATACAATGATCAACATGTCAGCGGCTCCGGAATTAATTGATGCAGCGATAACTCATATTGAGGCATTCCTCACAGATTGCTTTGGAAAGATATTGCGTAACAACGCAAAAGACATGGATTTTTTGTGGTGGGGGGACGATTTTTCTACACAGCGGTGCATGATGATTTCTCCGGAGATGTGGCGGCGCTTCCTTAAACCGACTTACCTGCGGATCTTTGAGCTTATCAAATCTCATGGCGTGATGATTTGGTTCCACAGTTGCGGTACATTTGCCCCGGTGTTGGGAGAATTGGTAGACGCAGGAATGGATGTTTGGGAAACAGTGCAGGCACATTTAGAAGGCAATGAACCCGAAAAGTTAAAAGTAAATTATGGAAACGATCTCAGCTTTTTTGGCGCAATTAATTGTCAGAAGACTTTGCCTTTTGGAAGCCCAGAGGATGTGAGAAAGGAAGTGCGGGAGCGCTTCCGCGTACTGGGGAAAAACGGTGGTTATATTACCGGGCCGGACCACAGTATTCAAAAAAACATGCCCATAGCTAACCTCGAAGCGCTCTTTGACGAAGCTCACAAGTGTAATTATGGATAAAAGAGGCTGTTCCAAAACCATGCGCGTTTAGCGCATGGTCAATTAGTTTTGGAACAGGCTCAAAAGACAGTAAATATTTTGGCATTAAAGGTGAAACGAGCATGAAAAGAATTGTATGGTATGGTGTCAAGGATGTCCGGCTTGAAACCGACGCGCCTGTCCCTGAATGTGAGGAAGGCGGCGTTTTGATAAAAACCGAGGCGTTTTCCGTATGTGGAACCGATATCAAAGCCTATAACGCGGGGAATACGCGGCTTACGCATCCCCAAACCGTGGGGCATGAATTTGTCGGGCGTGTTGAGGTAAGCAAAACGCCGGAATTCAAAAAAGGCGACCGGGTAGTCATGGCGCCGACGATCGGCTGCAACGAATGTTACTACTGCAAAATCGGCAAACGTAATCTTTGCCAAAAGCCGCGCTCAATTGGTTTCCAGATTCCCGGCGCCATGGCGGAATATCTGCCCCTGCCCGCAGACGCGGTCAAGGGCGGGCATCTTATACGCTGCCCCGATGATATTCCCGCTCCCGTAGCCGCTATCGCCGAGCCTTTAAGCTGCGTTATTAACGGGCTTTCACGGGCGCCGGTAAACAAAATGGAAGACGCGCTTGTAATCGGCCTGGGCGCTATCGGCCTTCTTCATTCAATCGCAATCCGTAACGCGGGCGTGAAAAATATCATCACCAGCGAATTCCCCGGACGCAAAGCGGATATCGCTAAAGATCTTGGGTTTACTATAATACACCCGGATGAATTAAAGAAAACCTGGAAGGATCTGTCGAACGGCTTGGGCTTTGAACTTGTGGTGATTGCGGCGCCTTCACAGGAAGTGCAAGAAATCGCGCCGGGTTATGCGCGCAAGGGCGGTTATGTGTCCTATTTCGCAAGCCTTCCGCCGGAGCATGAAAAGCTCAATCTGTCCAGCCGTATGATCCACTACAACGAACTGGTACTGTATGGAACATCTGATTCCACGCCCGGGCATGTTATGGAATCGGTGAAACTTCTTGGCAGGAGGAAAGACGATTTCCAAAAACTTATCACCGTCCTTCCCATGGAACAGTGGTTCGAAGGCTACAAGGGCGTAATGGAAATGCGCTACGCCAAGGTTGTGTTAATACCGTAAAGTATTCGCTGTATTAAATCTA
>JAIRRR010000030.1 GCA_031255875.1 Treponema sp. | reverse complement strand
ATGTCCGCGGCGGCCCAGACTTCCCCGGCGCCGGGGAGAAGCTCCGCCCCGGCGCTGCGGTACTCGTCGTCGGTAATGGCGGAACCAAGGCCCGCCCCCTGCTCGATATAGACCTTATGTCCCGCCCGAATATACGCGTTCACCGCGTTGGGAGTCAGCCCCACCCGGTATTCCTGGTTTTTAATTTCCCTGGGGCAGCCGATCTTCATAAATTCCCCTCCTGCGCGGCAAACCCGCCGCGAACGTCAAGTTAAAAGGCGCTGACGCGCCGTCCGGGCCGCCTTCTTTCAAATTTTTGCTTTGTATTATAGACTTGTGTTATAGACTATAGTATAGCTTTGACGGAAAGGCAAACTGCCGGCGGCCTGTTGCGCTTGTGCGCGAAGCGCGGCAAACTCCCGGGCCGCCCGGTTTGTTTTGGATTTGGGCGGAACGGCCGGACCGGGCCAGGCGCTTCTGTCCCTTGGGCGGGGTTTCCCGCGACTCGAACAATTTGCGGAGGTGGGCTGGCATGCCCGATCGTGTGCTTAAGCGGAAATTCCCCGGGACGGCGGCGGCCCTGCTTCTCCTGCTCGTCCTGCGGATTCCGCTGGCCGCCCAGGGGCGGAACACCCCCGGCCCCGGAGACGCGGCGGGCGGGAGAAAGGCCGAAGACGCGGATTATTCCCCCGAAGATGTCTACTACCTGGGCCGGGCGGTCGCGGCGGGCATTGTTTCCCGCTACCGGCCCTACAAGCGGGACCGCGCCCTGAGCGAGTATCTCAACAGCATCTGCGCCGCCCTGGTCATCAATTCCCCGGCAAGGGCCCCGGCGATGTACAACGGGTACCATGTGCTGGTTTTGGACAGCGGCGAGATAAACGCCTTCGCCTCCCCGGCCGGGCATATCTTTATCACCAGGGGGCTTGCCGGCTGCGCGCCGTCGGAAGACGCCCTGGCGGCGGTCATAGCCCACGAGATCGCCCATATCCAGCTTGAGCACAGCGTCGCCCTCCTCGCGGACCGGGACATCAGCCTGATGCTGGAACTCGACGGGGTGGCGCGGCGGGCCAGGCAGAGGGCGGCGCGGCTGCGGCCGGTGTCGGAAAAGATCAGTTCCCTGCGGGAGTCGGTGCAGGCCATGACCGACACGCTTTTTACAAACGGTTACACCCGGAGCCAGGAATTCGAGGCCGACATCTACGCGCTGTCGCTGCTCCGGGCGGCCGGATACCGGCCGTCGGCGCTTGTGGACCTGCTGCGCGTACTCCAGCAGAGGCAGGCGGGGTCCCGGAGCCCGTTTTACAACACCCACCCCATGCCTTCCCAGCGGATAAGCAACGTACAAAGCCGGATCGGCCGCCGTTCTGCGGATACCGGCGAGTCCCGGAAGAACCGCTTCGGGGCAATAAGCCGGTAGGCGGCGGAGGTATTTATGGAACAGGGGATTGACGATCTGCGGGGGATGAGCCCCGCCGGGGCGAGGGAGTATATCTTTCATTTTATTACCGCGCTGAAGCTGGCGGAAAAAAACCGCGCCGCGCTTGAGGCGGACCTGGAAAAATGGCGGAAGCGGGAAGAACTGGCCCGATCCAGGGGCGCGGAAGACCTGGCCGGCGAGGCGGCCCGGGAAACGGAACGTATCCGGGGCAAAATCGCCGCTGTTTCCGCCGAAGAAGCGGAAATCAAGGCCCAGGTAGAGACGATGCGGAGGCAGCTCCCCGGCCTTGCCGCCCGGGAGCGGAGCATCGACCCGGACATCCTGGAACAGGAGCTGAACATCGCCCTGGGTAAGGATCTCGCGGGCCCGGCCCCCTCCGGCGCCGGCCGGGGCCTCGAAGCCGCGAACGCTGCGCCCGGCGCGGCAGATGCGGCCCTGGAAGCCCTCAAGGCCAGGATGGGGCTTGCCCGGGACAGCGCCGGGACCCCGGACAGCGGGGAAGCCGCGAACAGCGGCGCTGCGCCCGGCGGCGGGGAAGCATGATGGCCGCAGCAACGCGCGGCCGCGCGGGGAACCTCGTTCCATGACCGTACTCCCGGACCGCGCGCGCCCCCTGCTCTTCGCCCACCGGGGCTGTTCCTCGCTTGCGCCGGAAAACACCATGGCCGCTTTCCGCAAGGCGCGCGAGCTGGGCGCTCCCGGGCTGGAACTCGACATCCACGTCTGCGCCACCGGAGAGCTGGTCGTGGCCCACGACGACAACTTCCTGCGCACGGCCCCTCCCGGCGCGAACGCGGGCGGCCTTGATATCGAGGAGCTCCCGCTCAGGGAGATACGCGCCCTTGACGTGGGGAGTTTTTTCGATCCGGCTTTCAGCGCCGAGCGGCCGCCGCTCCTCGAAGAAGTGCTTGAGGAATTCTGCCCGGACCTGTACATCGACATCGAGCTTAAAAGCGGCAAAATCTCGGGCGATTCCCTTCCGCGCCTGGCTGCGGAAAAGATACGGGCTTTCGGAAACCCGGTCGCGGCGGCGCTCACCGTCTCCTCTTTCAACCCCTTCTGTATCGCCGCGTTCAGGCGGCTTTCCCCCCATATACCCACGGCCGTCATCTACGGGAAGAGCAGGGAAGTCCCCTGGATTCTGCGCCGGGGCTTCGGCAGGCATATCGCCGGGTGCGCCTACGTCAAGCCCGGCCGCGAACTGGTCGGCCCCGCAAGCGTTTCGCGGATCGTTGTCCGGGAAAAGCGGCCCATGATCCCCTGGACCATCGACGATCCCGCCGTTGCCGGAGAAATGCTGCGCCAGGGCTGCTGCGGCATCATCAGCAACCGGCCGCAGGACATGGCCGCCCTGGTAAAGGCGGCCGCCGTCACGGGGGGCGGCGCGTGAGCGGCAGATCCGGCGCGGGGTCCGGCGTACCGGGCGCTTCCTCGCTTGTAAAGCACGGCTCCGTCCTCTCCCTGCTTACCCTGGGCTCCCGCGTCCTGGGGCTGGCCCGGGAAATGGCCAAGGCCAGCCTCCTGGGGACCAGCGCCCTTTCCGACGCCTTTTCGGTGGCCTTCATGCTGCCCAACCTGTTCCGCCGCCTCTTTGCCGAAGGCTCCATCGCGGTGGCCTTTATCCCCACCTTCAAGGAGTACCTGATCGCGGATGCCGGCGGCCCGGGCGGCGGCAAAGAACCCGGCAAAGACGACGGCAGCATACGGGAATTCCTCTCCTGCATCTTCACGTTCCTCACTTTTTTCGTGTCCCTGGCCGTCGGCATCGGCATACTGGCGTCCCCGCTTATAATCCCGGTTTTCGGCATGGAGGCCCCCGGGGAAACAGTATTGCTCACGCGGATAATGTTTCCCTTCCTCGCGTTCATTTCGGTGGCGGCCCTTTTCCAGGGCATACTGAACAGCGTCCATATCTTCGCCCCCTCGGGGCTGGCGCCCATCCTGCTCAACCTGGTTACGATTATCTGCGCCTACGCCCTCTCGCCGTTCACGGAAAACCCGGCCCGGGCCATGGCCGTCGGCATACTCATAGGCGGTTTTCTCGAAGCGGCGGTACAGTTCCCCTTTGTGTTCAAAGCAGGCTACCGCTTTTTCTTTACCGGCCTCGGCCGGGCGCTTCGCAATCCGGGGACAAGGAAAGTGCTGCGCCTTGTCGGCCCCACGATCATCGGCATGGCGGCCTACCAGCTAAACGACCTGGTGTCCACCGCCCTGGCGGGCAACGCCGGGGAAGGGGTCGTCTCAAGCCTGCAATACAGCCTCCGCCTCCAGGAACTCATCCTCGGCGTCTTCGCGGTCTCGATAGGGACCGTGCTGCTGCCGGACCTTGCCGGGGACGCCAAAACCGGGAACTGGCCGCGCTACAACGAGCGCCTGGTTTCCGCCATGGACATAATCGCCCTCATCACCATCCCCATCACGTTCTTTTCCCTGGCCCAGGGGGATACCCTCATCCGCCTGCTCTTCGCGGCCCGCAGTTTCGACGAAAATTCGGTGGCCCTGACCCTTTCGGCCTTTCATTTCCACATGCCCGGCCTCTTCTTCATAGCCCTGAACCGCATCCTGGCCCCGGCCTTTTACGCCCAGAGCGATTCCAAATCGCCGACACTCGCCGGGATCATCTCCTTCGCCGTGAACATGGCGCTGGCCGCCGCCCTGGTCGGGCCCCTGCGGGGCTCCGGCGTCGCCCTGGCCCTCACCCTTGCCAGCGCCGTCAACACCGCGCTGCTCCTCGCCTTCCTGCGGAAAAACCCCAGCATCGCCATCGGGAAAGCCCTGGGCCCGGCCCTCCTCTACACGGCAAAACTCGCCGTTTTCTCCGCAGCCGCGTCGGCCCCGGTCCTGTTCCTCTCCCCGCGCCTCCTTTCCGCCTTCTCCGGCAGGGGCCGCCTCGTAAGCTACGGGATTCCCTTCGCCATAAACGCCCTTGTCTTCGCCCTGGCCGGAATATCGCTTCTTGCGCTGACCAGGGACAAACAGGCCGTCGCGGTAGCGCGGGCCCTGCGGAAGATACGGAAACGCTAATCATACTATATATAGTATGTATGAAATAGTATAACACTATATATAGTGGTACAGATGAATCCGGATAGAAACAAGCAGGGGGGCCTGTTACCAAACCGCGGGCGCGTGCCGTCCCAGGCCGCCGTCCGGCCCCCCTACGCTCCGGCCCCGCTCCGCGGGTCCTCCGCTTACCCCCCATGTGGCGAATCAATAGGTTTGGGGGTTCGCCATGTTACATAAGCGTCAAAAACGCGCTCGCCGGCTCGCGCGCATTGCTGCGGCGCCCCTACGCTCCAGCCTTGCCCCGTATTAATAAAGACATGCGGAGGGCCTCCAGCCCGGAGCAAGTCTTCCGCTACCCCCCCTGTGGAGGCGGCGCAGCCCTCATTTTTACCCCTCCTTCTTCCCCTTCCCTAACGGTAAAAAAAAATGTATAAATATGGAGAATGATCACTAAAATTTTGACCAATAAACAACGGACCCTCTATGGAATTTAGCGAACTAAACTTGAACGGCGACCTGGCGCGGGGCATTGCCGACGCGGGGTATCTGACCTGCATGCCGGTCCAGGAACAGGTGCTTGGCCGCGCTTTCGGGGGGCAGGACCTCTACGTGCAGTCCCAGACCGGGACCGGGAAGACAGCCGCTTTTTTGATCGTGATTTTCGAGCGGCTTTTGACCGAGCCGAACCTTGCGGGCAAGAAAGCCCTGATCATAGCCCCCACCCGGGAACTCGCGGTCCAAATCGAGGAAGAGGCCAGGATGCTGGCAAAGCACCTGCCCTTCAAAATCGGGAGCTTCTATGGCGGCGTCGGGTACGCGGATCAGCAGCGGCTGCTCAGGGAAAATGTGCAGATACTCGTGGGGACCCCCGGGCGGGTGCTGGACCTCAACAGCTCGGGCCGGATGAACCTCATGGACATAGCCTTCCTCGTCCTGGACGAGGCGGACCGCATGTTTGACATGGGCTTTTACCCGGATCTGCGCAAACTTATCAGGGTGGTGCCCCCGGCCGACCGGCGGCAGACCATGCTTTTCAGCGCGACTCTTAACGCCTGGGTAAAGAACCTGGCCTGGGAATACACCAAGTCGCCCTACGAGATCGAGATAGAGCCGGAAACCGTAACCGTGGAAGAAATCGACCAGTGCCTCTACCACGTGACCAGCGAAAACAAGATGAAGCTCCTCCTGGGAATCCTCAGAAGGGAACAGCCCGAAAGCGCCATCATCTTCTGCAATACCAAGCGTTATACGGAGATCGTGGCGAAACGGCTGCGCGTCAACGGCTTTGAATGCGAGTACATCATGGGGGACCTTCCCCAGACCAGGCGGCTGCGGATCATCGAGGACCTTAAAGCCGGGAGGAACCGCTTCCTGGTGGCAACCGACGTAGCGGCCCGGGGCCTCGACATCGAGGGGCTGGCAATGGTGGTGAATTACGATCTGCCCGTCGAATCGGAAAACTACGTGCACCGCATAGGCCGGACCGCCCGGGCGGGAAAAACCGGGAAGGCCGTTACCCTGGCAAGCGAGCAGGACGTGTACGAGCTCCCGGCCATCGAGCGCTTTATCGGGAAAAAGATACCCTCGCAAATCGCGGACGAGGGCCTTTACGCGGAGGACAAGAGCGCGGGGATGAGGATACGCAGCGAATTCGCCCCCAGCCGCGACGCCGGCGGCAGGCGGGACACACGCGGCGGGAGTCGCCCCGGCAGGGCCGACGGCAGGGCTGAGGGCAGGGCCGACAGCAGGCCCGGCAGATCCCGCGCCGGCGGCGCGGCCGAAGGCGGCGGCCGGAGGCACGGCCCGGACCAGGGCCGCAAACGGGACGAGCGCCGGGCCGCAGGGCCGCCGGACGGCAGCCGGAAAAACGGCGAAGACCTGTCCCGGCTTCCCTTTGACGAGCGCATGGCCCGCTACAGGCAAAAGTATTCCGGCCCCGGCCCCAGGGGGACGCCGGCGGAGGCCGGCGCGGCCCCCCCGGGCGCGGCTTCGGGCGGAGGCGGCCGGCGGCGGAAGCACGGCGGCGAAAGGCCCGCCGCGCCGGCCCCGGCGGGAAACGGTCGCAGGAAGGACGGGCAGCAGGGCCGCCGGCGGCACGGCAGGCCCGAACACGGCGCTACACGGCAAAACGCTCCCCAGCCAAAGGACGGCGGGCAGAAAGCCGCCGCGCCGAAAAAAGGCGTGCTGGCCCGCATAATGGGCCTGTTCAGGAAGAAACCCGGGCAGGAATAGGGGAAGGCGCGGGTTCCAAACTTCGGCTTTTGGGACGCTCGCTTATCCGGAATATTTTTACATTTGCCGGTTTACGGAGGAGGGCGAAGATTGAAAACAGTTCTTGTGGTTGATGACTCCCGAATCATGAGAAACATCGTAAAAAACACTTTTTCAGAGCTGAAAGTTCCCTGCCAATTCGTTGAGGCGGGGAACGGCATCGAGGCGCTGCAAAGACTCCAGATGCAGCCGGTCGATCTTATCTTGCTGGACTGGAATATGCCGGAACTTTCCGGCCTGGATTTTCTGAAACGGGTCCGGGCCATGGATAACTATAAGAGTCTGCCCATTATCATGGTTACCAGCGAAGCCGCCCGGTATAATGTTATCGAGGCCCTGAAAAGCGGCGCTACCGATTATATTGTTAAGCCGGTAAATGAAAAAAAATTCCTGGACAAGATCAAGACAATTCTGTAAACCGAGAGGGAAAGCATGGAAAAGTATATTCAGCCCTTCATAGATGTGTGTAAGAATGTATTCAAGGAATTTATCGGCTTTGACTTGACTGCGGGCCGCCCCTATTTCGCGGATACCAACGCGATAACCGATTGGGATATTTCCGCGATAATCGGGCTTACCGGGGAGGCCCGGGGGGCGGTGGTCATGTCCATGAAAAAGGATCTTGCCGTCAAGGTTACCGATATTCTTACCGGGACCCGGCATACCGCTTTGGACGACGAAGTGGTGGACGCGGTGGGCGAGATTGTCAATATCATCGCGGGGAATGTAAAGAAGAATCTGGAAGAAGCCTTTAGGCTGGTCATATCCCTGCCGACTATTGTGCAGGGGGCGGAACACGAGGTTAAATGGCCGCACGGCCAGGCCCGGATTATCTGTATCCCTTTTACCATATTTGAAAACGATGTATTCAATCTTTCGGTAGCCATAGAAGCGGTTAAGGGGGCCTAACATGGCGGCAAGGGTGAGCGACAGTCTTTTACGTTTTTTAACCAGCGGAAAATTTGAAAACCCCCGGGACGATGCGGTAATGGACGAAATAGTCCGCTACATCATTTTCAATGTCGCTCTGATAATCGGCGCGCTTTTTCTCATCTCCTTTGGCATAAGCGTCATACTCGCAGGTGCCGTCACGCGGGGGATCGTGGACCTTCTTATGGGTTTTATGTGTATCGTGGTGATCTTCCTCCTCCGGACCAGGATACCCTTCCTGGTCACCGGCTTAATCCTCCTCATCCCCTTCGGCCTGCTCTGCGTTATATGGGTTATGAGCGGCGGGGAGCGCGGTTTCGCGGGCCTGTGGATCTATGTATACCCCCCCATCGTTATTTTTACCCTGGGCCTTTACGCCGGCTCCATCCTTTCCGTCATGGTCCTTATAGGGACCATCATCGTTACGGTCATCCCCGGGCTGGCGGACTTTAACTATTTCCTGCCTATGATCTTCCGCCTGGTGGGCGTATACATCCTCGTCCTGGTGTTAACCGTAGTCACTGAGCAAAGCCGGATGTTTAAGGATCGCTGGGTGGGGCGGCTGACCGCGGCGCTGAGGGCCGAGCGGGACGAGATTGCCGTTATGAAGGATAATTTAAAAACCGGCGTCTTCCTTATGGACAAGGGCTGCATTATCCAGCCGGCCTATTCAAAATCCCTGGAAGGCATTCTGGGGGACAATGAACTCCAGGGAAAGAAGTTTACCGATTTTCTGGCCTCCTCCGTCAAAGCCAAGGAGCGGGACACCCTGGAAGATTATTTTAACATGATTATAAACCGCTCTTTTGACGCCGCCATGCTGGAAGAGATTAACCCCATTGTTGAATTTATTTATATAAGCGAGCGGCAGGACTCGGAAAAAACCCTGCGCAGCAGTTTCGCGGCGGTAGACCGGGGGAAAAACCGCTATATCCTGGGCACCCTGGAGGATATTACCGCAGAAAAATTGCTCAAGCAGCAGCTTGAAGAGGAAGAGGGCAAGCGGGAAGAGGAAATGCGGGCCTTTTTCCAGGTTATCCACGTGGACCCCAAGGTATTCAGCGATTTTATCGAAGACACCGACTACGAGTTTAACCGGATCAACTCAATCCTGAAAAACAAGGATCTGGGCGCCCAGGAAGCGATGGTGGATATTTACCAGTCCGTCCACGCCATTAAATCAAACGCCCTTATCCTGGGGCTTGAAAATTTCAGCGGCAGGCTCCACACCCTGGAAAGCGGCATAAAAAGGGTCCGGGACAAGGACGAGATTTCCTTTGAGGACGTTCTGCACGTTACGGTGGAGCTTGAGAAGATCATGAAGGAAACGGATAAATTCCGGGAAATAATTGACAGGCTCCAGTCCTTTAAGAAGGGCTTCGGGGAAAACCGGCGGCAGGACCGCTATGTGCTGGTGGAGACCCTCTCCAAGGCCTGCGAGAAAGCCGCCCTGGCCTTGAACAAGAAGGCCCAGTTTGTCGTGGAGGACCTTGACGGGATAGTGCTGGAGCACGGCCCTCGGCGGATTATCAAAGAGGTGCTTACCCAGCTGGTGCGTAACGCGGTTTACCACGGCCTCGAAGATCCCGAGGAACGGGCCATGCTGGGAAAGGGCGCGGAGGGCAAGATAGAGCTTTCCATCAAATACGATAATAACGAGGCCCACATCAAACTTTCCGACGACGGGAAGGGGCTTGATTTTGAAAAGATCCGCAGGAAGGCGGAGAGTCTGAATCTTTTGCAAAACCCCTCGGATGCCGGGGACGAAAGCCATCTGTCCCAGGTCATTTTTGCCCCGGGGTTCAGTACGGCGGACGCGGCGGATATGCACGCCGGGCGCGGCATAGGGCTTAACCTCGTCCAGGAGCGGGTTCAGGATCTCCACGGCTCCATCGAACTACAGAGCGAGCCGGGAAAGGGGACGGTCTTTAGTATCTATATTCCCCTTGAACTGAAATCGAAGTCTGGCAAGGCGTCCTAAGGCGCCCGGGGACGCCGGGCGCTCAGATAAAAGCATGGAGTCAAAATGGCTGATACTAAAACGAACGATAAGGATTTTGAAACCGGGGAACGGCACGTTGTTGCCCTGAAATTCAGGGTAACCCTGTTTTTCATTATGTTTTTTATGGCTATCATAGGGGTATTTATCATCACCTCGGTATTACAGGTATCGGCGGTGACGCGGTTTGTGTGCGCCCGCCTGGCCCTGCCCCTGGTAAACCAGACGGCGGAGCTTATTGACGGGGACGCGTTTGAGGCCCTGGCTAAATCCCTGAATCCCCTGGACCCCTATTACAGGGAAATTCAGCGGAGAATGCTGGACATAAAAACAAGGGGCAACTGCCGGTATTTGTATACCATGGTCCCGGTCGATGCCGAAATGGCCCGGTATGTTATTGACGGCAGCGCCCCGCCCGAGGACGAGGAGAACTTTTCCCCCATCGGGACCGACGAAGAGATCACCGACGAAGCCTTTATTCGCGTTGTCCAGACTAAAACCATCCAGTGGGGTGCCATAAACCGGACCGAGGAGTTTGGAGATTTGATGACCGTCTACGGCCCCATCCTGAATTCCTCGGGGGATCTGGTAGGCGTTATTGGCTGCGACCTGGAGGCGGACGCTATTGTTGCGTGGATACAGACCCAGGTACTGTGGCAGTTGGCGGTGGTGGGCGTTTTTGTCATCCTGGGCCTGGCGGTATACCTTTCCCTGGTTAAAAGCCTCAATACTCTGATCCAAAGAATCAACGCCCCGGCGTAGCGGGGCTCCCGCT